>CAYONR010000065.1:0-8040 GCA_964405365.1 uncultured Halanaerobiaceae bacterium | reverse complement strand
TTTATTTTGGTCATCAGTTGGCTAGTTATTAGACTATTGAACTTTTTTATTATGTACTTGAGTGAGCAACATCGGATCGATGTTAAAGATAATTTAAGAGCCAGAAAAGCGCAAACCCAGTATAAAATACTTGAAAGAGTTCTAGAAGTTTTGGTTATCTTCTTTGCCGTAGCTTCAGCATTAATGACTTTTGATTCTATTAGAAATATTGGAGTTAGTATCTTTGCATCTGCTGGAGTTGCTGGAATAGTTATCGGTTTTTCTGCTCAGAAGATAATTGCCTCAATTATTGCCGGCATCCAACTGGCAGTAGCTCAACCGATTAGGATAGATGATGTTGTAATCGTTGATGGAGAATGGGGTAGGATCAACTAGAAAAATAAAACCAATATAATAATCATTATAAAAACAAAGATGATATGATAGATCTTCTGCTGATAGATAATAGCCATTAACTCTTTAATACTGGCCTTTAACCAGTAAGAAAGCTTAGTCCTGGAACCGGCTCCATCAGTCTTTAGCCCGGTTTTTCTGGCCAGTAGAAGCGATCTCAGTAAATGAAAATTATTAGTAACAGTTAAAATACTGGCATCTTTATAAAAACCAGTTTCGAAGTCATGATTAATTATATTCATTGCATATTCAAAGTTTTCAAAGGTATTATCTGCATTCTCTTCAAGTATTATCAATTCTTCTGGTATACCTTTCTCCTTTAAATAACTGGCCATCGCTGATGCTTCAGTCACAACCTTCCCTTCATCTTTACCGCCTGAAACAATGATTTTAATTGGTTTATCTGGTTTATTATATTTGTGGAATAAACTAATTGCTTTATCCAGCCGACTGGCTAATAGGGGACTAACTTTATCTCCATAAACCCTGCAACCTAAGACTAAAATGTAATCATAATTCTTAAATGGTGACTGAAAATGATTTAAAATTGTTGTGACAGTAAAGATCAATAATAAAACAAAAAAATAGACTATAATAAAACCAACAAAATTATTCAAACCCTCAAATAAAGGTGAATTAATCTGGTTATTTATTACTGGAAATAGAAAAAACCAGCTTATTGTAATTAAACCAAAAATAAATATCGCCTTATGCTCCAGCCTCTGTTTTTCATTTTTGATTATTTTATAAGCTGAAGCAAAAAATGACATCATAAAAGAAGCAAGATGAGCTGTATAAGCAACTATTATTAAAATTGATACTATGGTTAAAGGTATCAATAAAAGTCTAATTATAAATATTCTACTATACGAAATAAAAGCTACATAAGTAGATATAATCCAGGTAATAAATACAATCCCCAGGAAGAATGTTCTCCTCTCAATATATATTGTTAAAGCTAATATTATACTTGTAATTATAAAGGGAAGAATATATATCATTGAAAGCCTCCTGATTTAGACTTGAATTACTAAAAATACCAGGAATGATTATTGCATTTATCTAAAATCTAATATATAATATAAAATAAGTGGTGATATATATGAGCAAAGAAAACAGACCAAATAATGGTCATGGTGGTCCCCAAAGAGAGCATATGGCAAAGGTATATACAAGTCAGAGACTTCATAAAGACGATTATTCTCACAGTAGATTTACTCTAATAACAAAATTTGAGGAAGACAAGAAACCTCTAGAAGTAATTATTGATCGGGATATCGGTCTTTTCGAATAAATAATAATTAAATAATATTTTGACTCCGACTCTGTTAAATTACAGAGTCGATTTTTATTTTAAATATTTTCTTGCAGCAGGCATAGCTTCTAAGAATTCATTTTTACTCATTAACGAGCTCTGGGCACCTGAACTAGTAACAGCAGCTGAGCCATATAAAACCCCAATTTTAATAGCTTTGGTTAAATCAAGATTCTTTGCCAGACCAACAGCAAGCCCTCCAGCAAAAGCATCGCCTGCAGCAGTAGTATCAACCGCTTTAACTTTTGGAGCTTTAAAATATCTTTCAATCTGATTATTTAGAATATAAACCCCTTTATCTCCTTTTGTAATAACTACATTTTTAACTCCCTGTCTAAATAGTTCTCGGGCTCTATCTATTTCTCCTGTTTCTACTACCATATTTTTGGTTAATTGTTTTAATTCCTCTTCATTTGGTAATATGAAATCAAGATTCTTTAATAACTCTTCTGGAAGAACCTGGACTGGAGCAGGGTCTAAGATGACTTTAGTATCAGAATCAGTTGCTATTTCTGTGGCTCTTATTACTGCCTCTAATGGTATCTCAAGCTGAATCATTAAATAATCTGATGAAGCAATTAAATCATTTTTAGCTTCAATATCCTCAACAGTTAAAGAACCATTTGCGCCTTTAATAGTAATAATATAGTTCTCGCCACCTTCTGTAACAAATATATGGGCTGAGCCAGTATCTTTTTTAGAAATTTTAAGTTCTGTCTTAATCTGATTCTCATTTAGAATGGCTTCAAGACAACTACCAGCATCATCATCTCCTCTAGAGCCTATAAAAACAGGATCAGCCCCAAGCTTAGCTACTGCTGTCGCCTGATTGGCCCCTTTACCTCCAGGATGAGTTGTAAATTTATTTCCTGAAAGGGTCTCTCCAGGATTAGGTAATCTCGGGCAATCTATAACATAATCCATATTCATTGAACCAATAACTACAATCTTTTTCATATTTTAATATCCCACCTTTTAATATAAAAATACACCAGATCAAATTTCTGCCAGACCTGGTGCTAATATTACTGCTAAAAACATTATTTAATTTTAATCCCCTGATCAGTTATATCGATTATCTGTTCTTTATAAAGACCTCCGATAGCCTTTTTAAAGGTACCTTTACTCATCTCCAGCTCATATTTGATCGCCCCTGGAGAACTGTCATCGTTCAGAGGAAGAAAACCATCTTCTTCTTTTAATTTATCAAGTATTTTCTGCTTGGCATCTTCAACTCTACCATAGCCTATCTTTCTTAGGCTAACATCAATCTTATTATCTTCTCTAATTTTTTTGATGTAACCTTTTCTTCTCTCACCAACATGGACCTGCTTATAAACATCTTCTTCATATACAAGACCATAATATTTATCATTTATGATAACTTTGATACCAAGATCGGTAAAACGATCAATTAAAATATCTACTTCATCGCCCTGGCTAAAATCAACATTTTCCGGGGCATCTTCTATCTCTCTATCTACCATTTATAAATCACCTCAATCAATTACTTTAACTAAAGATATATGCAACATGTTTCTGAAATAATGAAAGCTCATAAACCTTATGAACAAGACTCTCCAAAATAGTCTTTTTATTTTCATGTAAATAATTTTGGAAATAAAATATCTCTTTCTGAGTATGGGCGTCACTGCCAAAAACAATTTTTTTATTAAATTTTTTCTGAATCTTTCTAGCAGTTTTATTCTGTTTTTTGGTAAGAGTATTATTATGGATCTCTATTCCATCGACTTTATTGATAACCTCATTGATATAATCTTTATTATTAATAAAGTTCTTCTGAAGATATCCATTAATATGAGGTATCGCTATAAAAACGTCATACTTTTCTAGAATATCTAAATAATACTTGTAACTTTTAGTAGTCTTAGCCATTCTAAAATCATTCTTGAATGGCTCAAGATGATTATAATAAAATTCTTTTAAATCAGCTAATTCCTGAAAGTAAACAAGTAGCTCAAAACCATCCTGACAGCCAACCTCTATCCCTGGAATTACATTGAGATCTGTGTTTTCTATTAATTCGACACTCCCGGCTATTTCATTATGATCGGTTATTGCTATTAAATGTTGTCTATGACCTAAATAAGATTCAAAGAACGATCTATCCAGATATCCATCTGAATGAACTGTATGAATATGAAGATCAATATATTTTTTATCAAAAGATAAATCACTTTCTGAATTAAAATCTTTATCAAAATGCCTATTTGCTTCAAAATAATTTCCTATATCGTTAATTTTTAAAATGGTAGCACACCTTCTTATTATAATTCTTGTTTAATAAATACATTACCCTGCTGATAATTATACCACCATTTAAAAGTTGAAGCAAATAAGGAATAATACCTAATATGATTATTCTGCTTTTGGTTTCTTTAAAAATTCACTGACTCTCGGTTTCAAGAATAAACTTATATCAAAACTCAAACTTTCTGCAGCTTCTTTTCCTTTTTCATCATACTTATAAACAACTTCCATTATTTCATTATACATCTTTTCAAGATCGCCTTTCTCTAAAACTACTCTATTCACGGAAAGTCTAAAACTATCAACTGCATCTGGATATCCCTCATCCTCTAGAGCATCATTAAGATTATCATAGCCAGCCTCTTTAATATTTCTAAAAAGATCATAATAATCACCATGAACAGATGATAGAATTCCAAAAACCCAGTGATGCTGGATATTATCTGGCAATTCACTTACAAATTTATCTGAGAGATTGTAGTAATCAGCCTTTTTAAAATAAAATTTTTGGTTTGACTCTTCTTCCAGGTCAACCATATCAGTTTTTTCAAGCATTTTTAAATGTTCTTTTATATGATTTTTATCATCTTCTAGTTCTTCAAATATATCTTCCACAGTCTTGCCTTTATCAACCTCCATCACTCCAAGTACAGTCAGGGTAAAAGGATCAGATAATAGATCTAGTTGTTCCTCAGTTGTAATCTCAAAGCTAGTTTTTTCAGCCATTATAAATACCTCCGTGCAATCAGATTAAAAACCTTTATATTATACATATTAGAGATGAATTAAGATTCTCCTTTAATTAACTAACTAAGCATATTCAGTTTCTCTTAAATAAGACCAATTTAAGTTTGCTCTTTTTAAAACTAAAGTACTATACATTAATATATTATAGTATAGAAAGGTTTGTTTGGCAACAATTATTTCTAATAATAAAAAATCTCGACCGGAAGTTTATTTCCAATCGAGACAGTTAACTATTATTCTGCTCTATCTTGCAAAGGTCTGTTTGAAAATATGAAATGAATATAAAGCAAAAACAAATAAAACCAGTCCAATAGCTAAAAACTCAACTATTAAGGCTGGATACCTTAATGCTGCTATCCCATATTGCCCTGTCAAATAATTTGTGACCATTCTCAGGCCAATTGCTGTAATCACAAAAGGAAAGGTAAAAGCAGAGAAGCTCGGGCAAAATCCTACTGCCAGCATCTTTGGTAAATAAATTATTACAGATGCTATCATAACTATAGTCAATAATGTTAACCAGCCTACCATCAGAATATCTTTCTCTGGAAATGCCGACATATAACCTGCCAGACAGAGTCCTGCTGGCGCTGTAAAAATTGCAATAGTAGGTAATGCAGGTTTTTTGATCTCCTTAACTTTAATTACACGGTAAGTTACGATAGGTAAAAAGATCATATAACCGATAAAACCAATCCAAAATATCATCTGTCCCAAGAAAAGATTATCAAATGCCGGAGCAGTAACACTGGCGACTACAATTCCAACATAGACAATAAAGTAGCTAGGAAAGACTTTTTTAATATTAAAATGCAATAAATATTTCGCAGAAAATAATAAAACAAATATCCCATGTAGTATAATCCCGGTATACCAGATAGCCCTGGCTACTTCAGGAATATGAGGTGCAAGATAGCCTGCCAGTATAATTATACCCATAGAAAAAGCCGGGGCAACACTTGCTACCACTGGATTATTTAATTCTTTTAAAACACCATTATTATCAGTTATAAAGCGGCCAATTAATAACAGTATAAAAACAAATGCGATTGCACCACTGGTATAGCGGAAGTGATCACCATAAGGCTGAATAAGATTACCGAGCCCGGCCAGGCCAAGCATTAACCCGGCTACTGGAACTGGTGTGGATCTAAAGCAACTCTTCAACTGATCCATTTTCGATCAACCTTTCCATTACCCAGGCCGCCACATCACCGGTTATCTGATAACAATGTTCTGCCCGCTCTGGACTACTGAAATCATCAAAATCTTTAGTAAGCACCCTGCAACATGTTGAACCATATGTATTGATGATATGATTATGGAGATCAGCACTATTCGGAAAAGAACCTTCTGGCATCTCTGCACCTGGAGCTGTTCTCCCGTATTCTAAGCCCAATGCCATAACCCCACCCGTAACTGCACCACAGAGACATTTTGAGTGACCGATCCCAACTGGAAACCCTGAAGCAAGTTGGACTGTTTCTGGAGGAAGCTTTTGGCCTAACATCTCATTTATTGTTGTAAAAACCGCCTCAGAACAGTAAAACTCCCCTCTTCTAAAATAACCTTCAGCTTTTTCTCTTGCA
Source organism: uncultured Halanaerobiaceae bacterium (assembly GCA_964405365.1). GTDB lineage: Bacteria > Bacillota > Halanaerobiia > Halanaerobiales > Halarsenatibacteraceae > Halonatronomonas. The sequence continues at coordinate 1,725 of CAYONR010000065.1, read as the reverse complement.
TCTTCTACTAAATCCTGTTTTTCTTGATTCATTCTTATACCCCCATAAATTAAATAATTAATTCTAATATATATTATAAGTTATTATTATTTAATTGTAAAGTATATTTATCTGCTAATGGAGATGGCATCATAAATAAACTATATTTATAAAGGATTTTATTGTTTTATCTAGAATTATTATTAAAGTAACAAGATATACTTTAGGAGGGTTTTATAGATGGGTCTTTTAAATGTAATAATTTTAGGTATAATTCAGGGAATAACTGAATTTATACCTATTAGCAGTTCGGGACATCTAGTGATTTTTCAGCATTTCATGGAAGTCGATGGCGGTATAACCTTAAATGTTTTCCTTCATTTTGGTTCTCTGCTGGCAGTAGCTTATGTTTTTAGGAAAGAAATTATAGGAATTATAACTTTAAAAGAAAAGTATCGGAGACTTACATATTTTATTATAGTCGGCTCAATACCGGCTGGAATAATCGGCATTCTTTTTGAAGATTTTTTTGAAGAAGTATTTTCAACCTTAACTGTTGTAGGTTTTGCTTTACTTGTGACTGGTACTCTCCTCTGGCTGTCAGATAAGGTTAGTACAGAAGAAAGACCACTAGAGGATATGAGATGGGGAGATGCAATCTTCATTGGTATTGCTCAGGCTCTGGCTATTTTCCCAGGGGTGTCAAGATCTGGTGCTACAATCGTTGGTGGCCTATTTAAAGGCCTTGATAGAGAATTGGCTGCCCGTTTTTCATTTTTGCTGGCAATGCCAGTTATAGGTGGGGCAACTTTATTACAGGCAAGAAATATATTCTCTGTTGGCCTTGATGGAATTACTGCAGTTGAACTAACAGCTGGAACTATTGCTTCTACCATTGCAAGCTTTTTTGCAATTAAAGTCCTCTTAATCTTAATTAGAAAAGAAAAATTAAGTATCTTTGCTTATTATTGCTGGGCTTTAGGTCTAACCATAATTTTTATACTTTAATTTGATTTATAAAAGAGGTAGGATTAATACTTCAGTTTGTAGAAGAATTAGAAGATTAAATAAAAAAACTCCAGGCGGAGGGGTTACCGCCTGGTTTAATTAAATGAAGTATGAAAATATCAGTTTTTGGAGAGACTTTTCATCTTATCTAGCCTATCCTAATAAAGCTTCTCTGGCTTTATCTCTGGCGTCAGAAATTATTTCCTCTAATTCTGGATCTGGTTCATAATTTGCTATTGCATCTTCTGCTGATATTAAGTGGGCTTTGAAATCAGGTTGACCATTACTGAAATCTATTTCAACAACTCCTAATTTCTTAAGATATTCATAAGCCTGAACTACAAGGGTATCATTATGCCAGTCACCTTCAGGAATTCTGGTATGACTATGGCCATCAACAAATAGATCGATGCCATCAACATTTTTCACTAATTCATCAGTTACTATAAACTCTTCATCATCAGGATTATTTGCACCATAACCAACATGACCTAGAACTATCAGTAAATCTAAATCATATTCACTTCTCATCTCTTCAACATACTGCTCTGTTGCTTCTCTCATGCTTGTTATATCTAAACCTTCAATATTATCTGGATGGGTTGTATATCTAGTAGCCGGGGTAGCCATTCCAAGAATCCCGATCTGCCTACCTGCCACTTCTTTTACTGTATATGGTTCAAATAACAATTCCCCATCTTTTTCAACATTTGCAGTTACTAATTCTGCATTCATCAT
>CAYONR010000064.1:0-8255 GCA_964405365.1 uncultured Halanaerobiaceae bacterium | reverse complement strand
TGAAAGAGGCTACCAATATGGAGAGAAATCAGCCGTAGAGATAAATAAAACTATTAATTTCTTTAATAACTGGTTAAAACGCCAGGGAACTAATATTAATGAAGCAAGAAAAATTGCAGGCAAATATTCTACCTATATTGAAGAATATTCACCGGAGATTAAAGCTGAACTAGAAGCTATTGCCCGGGGAGCCAAAGTTGATTTCAATGATATCCTGATGATCTCCTTAAATGAAGAGAGAAAACTTTTTATAAATAACGACAAATGCTCAACTTTTGCTGCTACTGGAAATGCAACTTTTAATGGAAGAGCAGTTATCGGCCAGAGCTGGGATAACTTCCTTGAATGGCAGGATAATTTCAGAAATATCATATTAATCAGAAGATCAACCCAGGGGCCTGATATTATCTCTTATGCCTATCCTGGCATGCTTTCTGCTGCAGGCCTCAATTCAGACGGCATAGCTATCTGCTGGAACTCTGTGCCCAGACTAAAGTTCCAGCCAGGAGTTCCAACCTATATTATCATCGATGAAATCTTACGCCAGTCTACACTAGGTGATGCTTTAGCTACTGTAATGAGAGCCAAACGAGCTGGCTGCTTTAGCCTGGTTTTATCAGATGGTTATGAAATCTACAATATCGAAGCCACACCTGATGATATAGAAATCAGCTATTCCACCAGCTATTTCAGTCACGCCAACCATTATTTAACAGGACGATTTGCCAGCCAGGAACCAGAACCTGAAAACCTCGATAAATACCGAAGAAAAGCTTCATCCATTGTCAGACATAATAGAATGGCCAGATTTTTAGAAGAAGAATTCGGCAGAATCTCAGCCGCCTCAGGTCAGGGATTTCTGACAGACCATCTCAATCACCCCCATTCTATCTGCAGACATCCTGACTTGAGATCTGAATACAGCGATAAATTTTTTACCAGAGCTGCCTGGGTTATTGAACCTGCCAGCCAAAAATTCTGGTATGCCGGCGGACCGCCCTGTGAAAATCAATTTATCTCTTTTAAATTATAACTCTCAAAGCAGATTTTTCTCTGCCGCTGTAATCACCTGGTTAAAAGCCTTAGCCTGTTCAGCAGTCAAAAGCTGTTCAGGCTTTTTTACCAGTATTTCCTTGATGATACTTTCTGCTTTATCAGCAATCTCAGGGGACCCTTCTTCCTGCCATTCATACCAAAAACTGTCGAAGCCAAGTTTAGAGTGATAGACTTCACCAGCTCTGAGATGGTCCACAGTATGTCTGTCTGCAATAAAGCTACCATCTTCAATAGACCTTTCAATAACTTCAAAACCAAGAGTATCTTTATTGACATCATATCTGCTAACAATCCTCTTAACCAGCGTAATTATTTCATTATCAACAACCAACTGCCCTTTTGAAGCCAGAGTATTACTGGCCAGGCTCCCAGCTCCAGAAAGAATATTGGCACCGGCCAGCGCCGGCAACAGAGCATTAATAGCCTTTTCATACCCGGCCTGAACATCAATATTACAGGAGGTCGTTGAAACTCCATAAACAGTAGAAAAGAAACCATAATATTTAGCCAGTTGAACTGCACCGGCACTACCTAATCCAATCTCTGGCAATCCCCAGATTGAATAAGCTTTTCTCATATTAGGAAACGATAATCTAGAACAGAAAAACAAGACCTCTTCTGGATTAGTAATAGACGAAATTGCTATAAAGGCTAGCATACTTGCATTCATCTGAGCCAGGGAACCAGCGATAGTCAACGGCGCAGTCATGCCTGCTATTGGAGCCACCAGTATTTTAATCGGAATCTCGGCCCTGGCCACCTTACCAATAATATCAGTAATTCCCTTAGGATATGAGAGTGGACTTTCTGGTGAAATCCCAATGCCACCAATCGGCTCAGGCTGATTATCCTGAATTATCTTGTAAAGCTCAATGATATAGTCAATCTCCTGACTTCGGGAAGCAGCAATTCCAGAAAAAACTTTATTGCTATAGCGAAGAGCTGTCTCAGTCATCTTTAACTCTCTCAACTTAGCTGAATATTCATCTGGAATCACCGATGGCCCGGTAAAATCAATATTATTCAGACTATTCTGCAGGTGAATAAACTCTATCAGATCTTGCTCATTAACTAACCGGGGTTTGTTTGTCTTAAGATCAAGGGTCTTAGCCACAGTCCCAAATGGCTGACTCCAGAGCTGACCTTTCTTAAATGTCTTCTCATCACCTGAGAGAGGATTCTTAAATTTTAAGCCAGCATAATCGTTATTCTGATGAATTTTATCCTGTTCCTTAAGAATATCACCGATAAATGATCTCAGAAATAACAACCGACCGTCTTTCTGAACACAGCCTCTGGCTTTAAGCTTATCCACTAGCTCATTGTCCTCTATCTCTATACCAATCTCAGCAAGTATTTGCAAGCTCAGCTTATGGATTTTATTTAACTCTAATTCAGATAATAGGTGAGAACAGCCTGTATTGCCATAATTTTTCATTGATAAGCACCTTTCCTCTCATTAAAGTTCACCTTTGCTCTGCAGCCTGGGATCAAAGACATCTCGCAAAGTTTCTCCAAGTAGAGTGAATCCAAGTGTAGCAATTATTAAAGCCAGTCCCCCATATATTACAATATGGGGAGCATGTCTGACATTTAAATAGCCAGTTCTTAAAATGTGGCCCCAGCTAGGTGCTGGAGGTGGTACGCCAAGTCCGAGAAAACTAAGGCCAGCCTCAAAGGTAATCATGACCGGAATATCCATGGCAGCCTGAATAAAAAGTGGGGCAACAACATTAGGCAGTATATGCTTAAACATAGTTCGCAATTTAGAGCCTCCCAGTGCATGGGAAGCCACCACATATTCATTGTTTTTTATCATCAAAGTTGATGCCCTGATTAGCCTGCCATAGATTGGAACTCTGGTAACCCCCATGATTATTGGTAAAACATAAACACTGGGTCCTATCATTGTTAGAATTACAATAGCAAAAATCAAGGCCGGCATTGATCTTAAAATATCGAAAAAAACTATCAGCGAACTATCTACTTTTTCTGAACTATAACCTGCAGTTATTCCTAAAAACAATCCTAAGATAACACCAAATATTATCGCCGGAATAGCAACCGTTAAGGCTATTCTAGAACCAAATATTAACCTGCTTAATAGATCTCTGCCAATATCATCTGTACCTAGCCTAAACTCCCTGCCTGGCCCTTCAAATCGGTTCATAACATTTATCTGTAAAGGATCCCTGGGGGCAACAATTGGCGCAAAGATAGCTGCCAGCAAAATTAATATAACCAATACCGAGCCAACAAAACCGCTGGGTCTAGTAATAACCTTTTTGAATTTAGACTTTCTTTTTTTCGGCTTCTTCAGTTCTACTGCTCTTTCATTAGCCATTTCTATTCCCCCCTAACCCTAGGGTCTATAAAAACATAGGAAAGATCGGCTGCAAAATTAGCCAGAGCATAAAGGAAGATAGCAACAATTAATCCTCCCTGCAGAACTGGAAAGTTTCTTGTTGAAATAGCTCTATAGATCATATATCCAAGTCCAGGGCGATGGAAAACAATCTCTATTAAAACAGCACCGCCCATCAAATTACCAAAGCCAACACCAATAACAGCTATTACTGGAATAATTGAGCAGCGGAGAACATGTTTATAAAGAACAATCCTCTCCTTCAGTCCTTTAGCCCTAGCTGTCCGAACATAATCAGCTCGCATCTCTTCTAAAACTGTAGCTCTAGTTAGCCTGGCAATATAACCTACCCAGCCAAGCCCTAAAGCTGTAGCTGGCAGAATAAGATGATAGAGTTGATTTATTATATCACCTGACTGACCGCCCCCCATCGCCGGAAACCAGCCAAGATAGACAGCAAAGATTAATAGTAATAAGATACCGGCCAGAAAATGGGGAATCGTAATCATCGAGATCGATAAGACACCAGTTAAATAATCAAAAAATGATCCCTGATTTGAAGCTGAAAAGACTCCGAGCGGTATTCCTATTAAACAGGCCATAAAAATAGCAGAAAAGGCTAATATAATAGTATTAGGAAGAACATTCATAATCAGACCACTGACAGGAAGGTGATTTAAAACATCAATCCCTAGATCTCCTCTAAAAACATTGCCTAAATAACGGACAATCTGTATATAAACAGGCTGATCCAACCCCATTCTAACTCGATAGCTTTCCACCAGTGATTCTGAAGCTCTAGGTCCTAGCAGAATCGTCGCCATATCTCCTGGCATAAACTGAAATAAGATAAATAAAAGTATAATTGCTCCAAGCACAGTAATAAAAATCAGCAAAGCCCTTCTAGCTATATACGATAACATCTTCATCCACCCCCTATCTCAATAAATTAAACAAGCATTCCTAAATAAATCTCAAATAAATTAAATCAATTTCAATAAACCCGCTTCGGATATGAAACCGAAGCAGGTTATTTTTTTAGCATATTCATCATTCTCTTAGCCAATTAATCTGCAATTTCAAAATACTGATAAAGTGAATAATGATAGAGATAGGTCGGATGGATATAATCTCTGCTGGCATGGACTCCAATATCATAGGATATCGGGATAAAAACTACATCTTCATCCATAATCTCTTGCATCTCAACATAAAGCTCAGCCCTCTGGTCACGGTCTGGTTCAAGATTGGCCCTATCATGGATTTCCTGGAATACATCATTTTCCCAGTGCATATAGTTCCAACTACCTATCTGATTATTTGTATACCATTCTGTCCAGTAACCAGGATCAGGATTTAAAGTATATGACGCAACATGCATTCCTGGCCTATCTATCTGCCTCAGAGTCTGATATCCCTGACCACCTTCAACTAATTCGATGTCTGGCCTTACACCAATCTGAGTCAAGTGATACTGAGCTATCTGGGTAGTAGTTAGTTCTGTTGTAATTGGATAGCTTGCTATCTTTGTTGTAAATCCATCTTCATAACCAGCCTCTGCTAAAAGCTCTCTGGCTCTCTCAGTATCCTTCTGATAAGCAGGTGCATCTGCCCAGTGACCTAAAATTCCTGGAGGAAGCAGAGTATTAGCCCTTTCTGTCGCCCCTCTAAAAGCGCCTTCAATAATTTCATCTACATCTATCGCATATCTCATAGCCTCACGTACTCTGATATCATCAAAAGGAGGCAGCTGATGGTTAAAGCCTATCCAGATAAATCTGAGCATATCTAATTCATGAACGACAACATCATCTTCGTTTTCATATCTATCGATTGAATCTAGAGAAATTCTTGTTTCATTCAATTCTCCAGTATCAAAAGCAACTTCAGCTGCTTCTTCTTCAACTATTGGATAAATCTCAACTCTTTCAAAATCAGGCAAATCACGGTAGTAATCTTCATTTCTTGTCAGTATAATCCGCTCACCAGGCTGCCACTCTTCAAACATATATGGCCCGGAACCAATAGGATTGGTGGCAAATCTTTCAGCACCAATATCCTCAAATGCCTCTTTACTTACGATGCTGCCTCTTAAAAGCGGTAAAGTTCTGGTCATAATTCCTGGGAAAACATCTGAAAGAATTATCCTGCCACTATAATTATCTATTACTTCAACCCTGTCTAAAGTCGCAAAGTCATCTGCATAGGCTGCCTCAACTTCAGGATCAACTAACCTTTCATAAGAGAACTTAACATCTTCTGCAGTTAACTCGCCATAACCTCTATGGAACTGAATTCCCTCTTTTAATTCAAAATAAATCTCTGTACCAGCTTCATTCATTTCAAAAACTTCTGCTAAATCCATTTTGTACTGAGAAGGGTTAGCTGGGTCTAGCTCAATCAAACGAGAGTAAATTGCCATTCCAATATTATCTTCTTCATTTCCAATCATATGAGCCGGGTCAAGAGTACTGATATCCATACCATTTCTAGCTCTTGTCCTTAGAACTTGATGAGCATCTGCCAGGGTCACATAACTACCTGCCATTACTAGAATAACAGCCAGAGTAAGGGAAATAACTACCTTCCAATCCAAACTAAAACTTTTTAAATAACTTCTCATTTTTTACCCCCCATTTTGAATAAAGTTACGTCCAATTTAAATTTCTATCGAATTTTAGATAACTGCTATTATAATTTAAGTGCGTCTAGTTTGTCATATTATATATATTATCCATAACTAATATTTATCCTTTAAATCTGATAAAATTATTTTCTAAATATTTGACGATTTACAAATACTGAAAGGGCCACTAATCTAATAGCCAGCCCTTCTCAATAATAATAGCCTCCAATTAAAACTGAACTTTCTATTCACTTATATTGCCATGCTAGCTTCTAGAGATAACATATGACCCTCTTCAACAAGTAGATTTGGATGGTCATGATAAAAATCAATAAACATCTGTGGTGTATCTATAATCCAAACATGGAAATCCTGAGGCTCAAGCCTGGCTGTTTTAAAATCAAATCTTGCCCTGCCATATTCATCAATATCAAACTGATAAATATTTTCTTCACCATAACGAAGTTCTAGAGTTAAACCAGCCACATTTTCCCTGGGACCATTGGCTTCAATCTGCATGACAATTTCTTCTCTACCATTACCCTCCAGATAATAGATAATCGCAAAACCATTTAATGGACAATCCAAAACAGAATTGAGCTCGACAAATTTCATATCGACTATCTCCAGATCACTTGCAAATACTGAACCCCCAAAAAGAACAACCAGAATAGCTAAAGAAATTAGAAGAACTGCAAAAGATTTCATTAAATTGCACCTCCATTCATTATGAAATGGCCTCAATCATTGAATATCAGTCCTCTGCTTCAATTCTCTGCCCCTTCAGCTCGGATCTCTCTGCCCTTATTAGAGAAACATTTCCCAATTTTATACATACATATATATTTATATTATACTAAATTATTTTATCTATTCAGTCATATCCCAGTCACATCTCAGTCATATCTGAGTCAAAATTTATAATAGAAAGAATCTGCCCCTTATTATTTCACAAAAAAATACCAGCTAACTTAATAACTGGCATAATCAAAAAATATATTTAAAAGTATTCTGGTTATTCACTTATTTTAACTGAAAACAAACTTAATTATTTGAGTTAGAGCCATTACCAGGATTATCATCGGCATTACCTTTATCTTCTGCGTTTTCTGCTGCTTCATTAGCTGCGTCAGCAAATCCTGCTAACTCATGAGCGGACTGCGAAACTACTAAACCATGGTTTTCTTCTAAATCTAAGTTGTCAGAAATACTATCCAATTCTTCAGCTTATTATAATTATTAATATTAAACTTCATAAAATATCATCTCCTGCTTGCTTCTAAACTCATTATAAAATTAAAAGAGATTAAATAATGTGTGATTTAATACCTAATCAATAATTTTATTAAAATAACTTTTTCTTTAAGGAAATAATTTTATCTTTAATTTCTATTAGATTATTGTTTTGCATATTACTAAGATGTTTGGTTACTGCCTCTCTAGTTGTACCCACTATATCGGCCAAATCCTGGTGAGTGAATTTATGTTTAATATGAATATCAACATTTTCTTCTGAACCATATTGCTCCCCAAGCTTAATAAGAATACTTTTTAATCTATCTTCTATAGTTTCAATATTTTAACTCCGCTCATCTATATTGATGCCGCCATGATTATCCCGGTTATTTTCTTTATAAGCATCACTGGCATTATTATACTTTTGTTTAATCTTTTTGACCTTATTCTCCAGGTCAGGAGCCATATCTCTGAGCAGCTCAGTATTCTGCTGCTCCAGCTCAGTCAAACGCTTTAACAGATTCTGCATCTCTATTAAAGTCCCCTGGGGATCCTTATGTGATCTTATTTCCTCTTCAATATCAACATTTTCAAGCTCAAGCACTAGATCACTCTTTTGCCTGATAATATCAAGCACATTATCGATTGTGCCAGTCAGTATTTCCTCCCGTTGCCGACGGCTCAAATCATATAATTTGTAATAGAGCTGGAGCTTATCTTCAGACATAATATCCTACCTCTCAAATTATTTGAGTTAATTTAACTCTAAATCAGCGCAAATCAATAGCTATCTCCTGTTATTAATTATATCGAAAAATAAACATTAGAACTTAAGCTACAAGAAGCACCACTAAACAGCTATATCTTCGATTATCCACTGTTATTTTGCATATACTCTAAAATACTACTATACTTGGTTTAAAAATTTTAAATTATTTTCAAGTTTTACTTAATAGTAATTATACCATTCAA
>CAYONR010000063.1:0-8264 GCA_964405365.1 uncultured Halanaerobiaceae bacterium | reverse complement strand
TTCCCACTTGAAGATGGTTCAGCATTAAGGCTGACAACTGCCAGATATTATACATCTGGAGAAAATTTGATTGATGAGATAGGTATTGAGCCTGATTATGATTATCCATATGTTCCTGACGATGATGATACTGAAGCAGATAATCAGCTTGATGTTGCTAGAGACTTAATGCTGTATTATCTTGAAAATAATTACTGGCCAGAAGCAGAGAGCTTTCTACCAGAATTAACTGAGGAAGAATTAGAAGAGATTACTCTTCGCGAAGAAGAGATAGAAAGACTTGAAGAAGAACTTGAAAATGATAATTAAGAGGTGAGAAGTTAAATGTCCAGTCTTTTTGATATAATGGGGCCGATTATTATCGGCCCCTCTAGTTCTCATACAGCAGGTGCTGTCAAGCTTGGGCGGCTTGCCAGGTTAATCTTTGATGAAGAGATTGAGGAAGCAGAGGTTGGTCTTCACGGTTCCTTTGCCAGTACAGGTAAAGGCCATGGAACTGATAAGGCTTTAGTTGGAGGATTACTTGGTTTTAAGCCTGATGATGTTAGAATTCGAAAGTCTTTGAGCCTTGCTGAGGATGATGGAATAAAGATCAGTTTTAATAATATTAAGTTACCTGATGCTCATCCAAATAGTGTTGAGATTACTATGAAAAATGAGAAAAATCAGTTGACGATTATTGGTTCGTCTATTGGCGGTGGTAATGTTCAGGTGACAAGAATTGAGGATTATAAAGTAAATATAACCGGTTCTCTGCCGACTATCTGGCTTATTCATGAAGATAAACCTGGAATGGTCGGGTTGATCACGTCTATATTAGGAAGTTATAATCTTAATATTGCTTTTATGCAGGATTTTCGTAAGATTAAGGGGACAGTTGCTTCTGCTATAATAGAACTTGATCAGGAAGTTTCAAAATATACTCTTAATCATCTAAAAAACACTAATAATATTGAGAAAGTCAGATATATACCAGCATTATAAATGGAGGAGAGCAGATGGAGTTAGTATATCGTTCAGTTAAAGAGTTATTTCAACTGGCTGAAGAATTTGATGGTGGTCTGGTTGAGGCGATAATTAAAGTTGAAGCTTTTACAACTGACAAAACTGAGGTTGAGATAAAAGCCAGAATGCAAGAAAATTTAGAAGTTATGAGAAAAGCAATTGAAGATGGTAAGGCTGAGGATATTAAATCACCGAGTGGCTTAGTTGGCGGTGAGGCTGCTAAATTAGAGGGCTTTCAGTCTTCATGGAATACTGGTATTCATCAAACTGCAGCAGTAAATGCAATAGCAGTTGCTGGTGTTAATGCCTGTATGGGAAGAGTTGTTGCCAGTCCGACTGCTGGGGCAAGCGGTATTGTTCCGGCTGTTATATTTGCAATTGCTGAGGAAAATGATATCTCTGATGAGAAGCTTGTTGAAAGCTTATTTATTGCAGCTGCTTTAGGTAGAGTTGTTGCTAAGAAGGCAACTTTAGCAGGAGCTGCTGGCGGTTGTCAGGCAGAATGTGGTGTCGGTGCCGGGATGGCAGCTGGAGCTGCAGTCTATCTTGGTAATGGCAGCAAAGAGATGATTGGCCATGGATTTTCACTTGCATTAAAGAATCTGCTTGGTTTGGTCTGTGATCCAGTTGCTGGTCTTGTCGAAGTTCCCTGTGTTAAGAGGAATGGATTTGCGGCAAGTCATGCTATTACTGCTGCAACAATGGCCCTGGCTGGTATTGAGAGTAAGATACCGGCTGATGATATTATTCTTGCAATGAAGGATATTGGAGATCAGTTACCTTTATCTTTGAAGGAGACTTCTGAAGGAGGTCTTGCTGTAACTGAAACCGGACTGGAGATAGAAAGAAATCTGGATATTTAAAGTAATTGCTTGCACTACCTGGCTATTTACTTTTAGTTGCATCTTTTGATATAATTAAAAGGTAATTTAATTGATTATTAAGTATTTAAGATATTGTTGAATTAATTCTGAAGGCTGGAATAATCTGGAGTTATCTCGAACAAATCCCGGAGCATTCCCGGAGGAAAGCCGGAGCAATCCCGTAGCATCCCTGGAGGATGTTTATATCAGAATTAGATTTAATTAATAGTTTTAGTATTCTAATTAAAATAAATTGGAATATATAACCATAGTTAAATCGAAATTAAACCGAGTTTAAAGAGTGATCTTAACCCTATTTAGAGCGAAGTTAAACCGAACTAGACCGAGCTTAGACCGAAGCTTTATCGAATTTAAACCTGAATTGAACTTATATTAGAGAAAAGTAAAAAGAATTTAATAGCAGTTAATAATCTCGACTGGTATTCAAATGCCGGTGGAGATTTTTATTTTGCAAATTTAAATCTTGATATGTAATAGGATTGGAGATAAACTTAATATGATAAACATGAAAGATTAAGAGTTTAGCTAGAATTAGTAAATTTACTACTTGCCATAATTAGCTAATCCTGATATAATAAATAAAACCAAGCAAGAAAGTATACTTTAAAGAAGGAGGTCATTTCAATGTTCTCAAAGATAAAAGCTGATTTTAAAGCGATCTTTTCTCGAGATCCAGCAGTTAATAATCTATTTGAAGCATTACTTGCATATTCAGGGTTTCATGCGATTTTAATACATCGCTTTGCCCATCAATTATATAGATTAGGTTTAAGGACCATTCCTAGAATCATTTCTCAGATATCAAGATTTTTAACTGGGATTGAGATTCATCCAGGTGCTAAGATTGAAGGTGGTTTATTTATTGACCATGGAATGGGAGTAGTAATTGGTGAGACTACTGAAATTGGTGAAAATGTGACTATTTACCAGGGTGTTACCCTGGGAGGCACAGGCCATGAAAAGGGTAAGCGCCATCCAACTATCGGAAATAATGTTGTGATTGGAACTGGAGCTAAAGTACTCGGTTCTTTTAAAGTGGAAGATAATGTTAAGATTGGTGCAGGTTCAGTAGTTTTATCTGAGGTTCCCACTAATGCAACGGTGGTTGGTATTCCTGGTCGGGTTGTCAAGAAGGATGGCCAGAGGATCCATGCAGCCAGAGATCTTAATCATGGGGATCTTCCAGACCCAATTGGTGAGAGACTTCTTGATTTAGAAGAAGAGATGGAAGATTTAAGGAATGAAATTATAAGTCAGTATTCTAGCAAAAAAACTGGATAATTAACGTTATATACTTGACAAGTTTACTAAGTTATAGTAAAATAAATTTAAGGTAAATAAATAGATAATATTAAAATAGATTTGACTTAAATGAAAGGGATGATTTAATGAATATGAAAGGTCTAACCCAATTTATGATGATAGAAGATAATAATTATAAACGGTCTAAATTGAAAGATTTTAATAATAAAGTTAAGCTTAATGCTGTTAATTCTTTTGAAACAATTGACGGCATTTAATATAAGGTTTCCCCCCAAACCCCAAACCTGATAACTCCTGCCTGGCCTTCCCTGCGAAAGGGAAGGCCAATTTTTGTATATATAAAAATATTTGCTTTAAATCAATAATAATTACTGTTATAATAATATACGTGGTATTGAAAATATTTGACAAACATTTGTATTATACTATAATGTAATTAGAACTTAAATTAAGAGGAGGCCTATTTTGATGGAAGAAAAAGAATTTGAATTACATTCTCCTTATAGTCCTAAAGGAGATCAGCCAAATGCTATTAAAGAGCTGGTAGACGGGTTAGAGAAAGGCCACCGTCATCAGACTCTGCTAGGAGCTACCGGTACTGGTAAAACCTATACAATGGCTGCAGTTATCGAAGAGATAAACAGGCCTACTCTAGTTATTGCCCATAATAAAACGCTGGCGGCTCAGTTGACCAGTGAGTTTATGGAATTTTTTCCGAATAATGCAGTTGGCTATTTTGTTAGTTATTATGATTATTATCAGCCAGAGGCTTATGTGCCTCATACTGATACTTATATAGAAAAGGATTCATCTGTTAATGAAGATATAGATAAATTGAGGCTGGCAGCTACAAGTTCATTATTTGAAAGGCGGGATGTTTTAATAGTTGCCAGTGTTTCCTGTATTTATGGTCTTGGTTCTCCAGAGGATTATCTGGAGTTGTCCTGTGAACTTAAAGTTGGCGAAACTATGTCTAGAGATGATATTGTTAGAGATCTTTCAATGATGCAGTATAGTAGAAATGATATAGATTTTTCCCGGGGTCATTTTAGAGTCCGGGGAGATGTGATTGAGATCTTTCCAGCCTATAAGGATATTGCGATAAGAGTAGAATTATTTGGTGATGAGATTGAAAGAATTACTGAGATCAACACTGTAACTGGAGAGATTCTTGATGAACACAGAGAGTTTACTGTTTTCCCGGCCAGTCACTTTGTTACTCCTGAGAAAAAGACAAAGAGAGCAATTGAGACTATTAGGGAAGAATTAAATGAGCGGCTTGAAGAATTAAGGAATCAGGATAAGTTAGTTGAGGCTCAGAGGCTGGAGCAGAGAACCAGATATGACCTGGAGATGCTTGAACAGATGGGTTTCTGTTCTGGAATAGAGAATTATTCCAGGCATTTAGCCGGTCGGCCACCTGGTTCGAGGCCTAAGACATTGCTTGATTATTTTCCTGATGATTTTGTAGTGATGATCGATGAATCTCATAAGACAATTCCTCAAATCGGGGGAATGTATGCCGGTGATCGTTCGAGAAAAGAAAAACTGGTTGATTATGGTTTTAGATTGCCCTCTGCCCTGGATAATAGGCCACTGAATTTTGAGGAATTTGAGAAGATTGTTAATCAGGCTGTTTATGTTTCTGCTACTCCGTCTGATTATGAGAGAGAGCATAGTCAGCAGATAGTTGAGCAGATTATCCGGCCTACCGGTCTGGTCGATCCTGAGATTGAAGTCAGGCCGACTAAAAACCAGATTGATGATTTGATCGGTGAAATTAGAGAGGTCGTTGATAATAAAGGTAAAAGGGTCTTAATTACAACCTTGACTAAGAGAATGTCTGAAGATTTAACTGAATATCTTGCTGAATCAGGGATTAATGTCCGTTATCTCCATTCAGATATTGATACTATTGAGCGCTCAGAGATTATTAGAGATCTCCGGTTAGGAGAATTTGATGTACTGGTCGGGATTAATCTGTTGCGAGAAGGACTTGATCTGCCAGAGGTTGCTTTAGTTGCAATTCTTGATGCAGATAAGGAAGGATTTCTCCGGTCTGAACGGTCTTTGATTCAGACTATTGGTAGAGCTGCTAGAAATCGTGAGGGTTATGTTATCATGTATGCTGATAAAATGACTGGGTCGATGGAAAGTGCGATTGCTGAGACTGATAGAAGGCGGGAGATCCAGAAGGCTCATAATAAAGAGCATAATATAACTCCTAAGACTATTAAAAAGCCGGTAAGAAGAGTTGT
Source organism: uncultured Halanaerobiaceae bacterium (assembly GCA_964405365.1). GTDB lineage: Bacteria > Bacillota > Halanaerobiia > Halanaerobiales > Halarsenatibacteraceae > Halonatronomonas. The sequence continues at coordinate 2,854 of CAYONR010000063.1, read as the reverse complement.
AAAACCAGTTGAGATGGTTGTTAAGGAAGATGAAGATTTAACCTATGATATAGATAATGAAAATGGAGATCAGACTGAAGAAGTTGATATTACGACGATGACTGAGAGGGAATTGACAGACAGGATGATTGATCTTGAGGAAGAAATGGAAGATGCTGCTGGTAATTTAGAGTTTGAAGTGGCTGCTCAGATAAGAGATGAAATTGAAGAGATTGAAGCAGAATTAGAAAGCAGATAATTAAGTTGCTTTAAATATAGATGAGGTGAAATTAATGTCTCGAGATAAGATAATTGTTAAAGGAGCAAGTGAGCATAATTTAAAAAAAATAGATGTTGAAATACCAAGGGATAAGTTAATAGTTATTACTGGCCTCAGTGGTTCAGGGAAGTCGTCCCTGGCCTTTGATACGATTTATGCTGAAGGTCAGCGCCGGTATGTAGAATCCCTTTCTGCTTATGCCAGGCAGTTTTTAGGACAGATGGAAAAGCCGAAAGTTGATTATATTGAGGGGTTATCGCCGGCAATTTCAATTGATCAGAAATCTACTCAGAATAACCCCAGGTCTACAGTGGGTACAGTTACAGAAATTTATGATTATTTGAGGTTGCTCTATGCCAGAATTGGTACTCCCCACTGTCCAGATTGTGGGAAGGAGATAGCCTCCCAGACTGTTGATGAGATAGTCGATCAGGTTTTAGAGTTGCCAGAGGATGCCAAGATTCAGATATTGGCTCCTGTTGTAAAGAGCAGGAAAGGTGAGCATAGAAAAGTTTTAGCCAGAGCCAGGAGGAATGGCTTTGTCAGGGCCAGAGTTGATGGAGAGAACCATCTCCTGGAAGATGAGATTGAGCTTGATAAGAATTATAAACATGATATTGAGATAGTGGTTGATAGACTTAAAGTTCGTTCAGATATAAGAAATCGTCTGGCGGATTCGATTGAGACAGCCCTTGAGAATGGCGAGGGCTTAGTAATTGTTGATTTAATTGATGGCGAAGAGTTGACTTTTAGTGAGAAATTTGCCTGCCCTGATTGTGGAGTTAGCCTGGAAGAATTAACTCCTAGAATGTTCTCTTTTAACTCGCCATATGGAGCCTGTTCTAACTGTGATGGTCTTGGGATCAAAAAAGAATTTGATCCAGATTTATTATTAAACAGAGATAAACCGATTTCAGATGGAGGAATTATACCCTGGGCCAATTCATCCAGTAGATATTATCCACAATTACTCGATGCATTATCTGAAGAATATGATTTTTCTCTTGATACTCCGATTAATGAACTGCCTGAAGAGATCGTTGAGGTTATCCTTGATGGCTCAAGTAGACAGCTCGAATTCCCTTATACCAACAGGTATGGCAGAACCAGAAACCATAAGACTACATTTAAAGGGATTATCGGTTATTTAAGAGAAAGAATCAATAAATCTGATTCACCTGGTTCCCATAAGCGGCTTGAAAAATATATGAGTGAGCGCCACTGTCAGGTCTGTGGGGGGCAGCGGTTGAAGCCAGTTGTTCTGGCTGTTACGATTGAAGGTAAATCTATTGCTGAATTTACCAGTATGTCAATCGGAGAATCCCTTGATTTTCTGGATGATATTGATGAAAATCTTAGTGAGAGATCAAGAAAAATCGGTGAAGAGATCTTAAAAGAGATTAAGAATAGGATTACTTTTTTAAATGATGTTGGTCTTGATTATTTAACTTTGAATCGGTCAGCAGGAACTCTCTCCGGTGGTGAAGCCCAGCGGATTAGGCTGGCAACCCAGATTGGTTCAGGTCTTATGGGAGTTCTCTATATCCTTGATGAGCCAAGTATTGGGCTCCATCAGAGAGATAACAATAGATTATTAAGGACATTAGAGCATATTAGAGATCAAGGTAATACTGTGATTGTTGTCGAGCATGATGAGGAGACAATTAGAGCCGCTGATTATATTATTGATATTGGCCCAGGTGCCGGTAAAAACGGCGGTGAAGTCGTGGCCAGCGGTGATTTAAATGATATTATTAAGGCTAAAGATTCTTTAACCGGTAAGTTTTTGAGAGGCGATGAAAAGATTCCAATCCCGGCAGAGAGATATGAGCCGAATGGCAAATATTTAAAGATAAAAGGCGCTAAACAGCATAATCTAAAAGATATTGATGTAGATATTCCATTAGGCACTTTTACCTGTGTAACTGGAGTTTCTGGTTCTGGTAAAAGTACTTTAATTAATTATATTTTGAAGAGAAGACTAATGCAGGAATATTATAAATCTACTGATAAGCCAGGAGACCATGATGAGATTGAAGGTATCGATCAGCTTGATAAAGTTATAAATATTGATCAGTCTCCGATTGGCAGAACTCCAAGATCTAATCCGGCGACTTATACCAAGGTATTTAATTATATCAGAAAGCTTTTTGCTGATACTCCTGAGTCCAGGCGGAGAGGATATAAGAAAGGACGATTTAGCTTTAATGTGAAAGGTGGCCGATGTGAAGCCTGTAGTGGTGATGGGATTATTAAGATTGAAATGCATTTTCTTTCTGATATCTATGTTCCCTGTGAAGTTTGTGGAGGCAAAAGGTATAATCGAGAGACCCTTGAGATTAAGTATAAAGGCAAAACAATAGCAGATGTTTTAGATATGACTGTTAGTGAGGCCCTTGAATTCTTTGAGAATATACCACCCCTTCAGAGGCGTTTACAGACTATTAAAGATGTCGGTCTCGGTTATATTAGACTTGGCCAGCCGGCTACGACTCTATCAGGTGGAGAAGCCCAGCGAATTAAGATTTCGACTGAGCTTGGCAAACGGAGTACCGGTAAGACATTATATATTCTTGATGAGCCGACAACTGGTTT
>CAYONR010000062.1:0-8348 GCA_964405365.1 uncultured Halanaerobiaceae bacterium | reverse complement strand
GTATATTTTTTATAATTACTGCTATTCCTTCTATGATTGGGGTTTTACCTATGCCTGGGGGAGCAGTATTTTCTGCGCCAATAATTGAGCCTATTGGAGACCAGCTTAAGATGTCCAGGGCTAGAATCACCTCTCTAAATATATATTATCGCCACCTCTGGTATTTTATCTTCCCATATATGCCGAGCATGATCATAGCCTCATCTTTATCTGATATTAATGTGATGACGATAGCTTTGATGCATGTTCCAATTGTAGGTATAATGATAGTTATTGGCTGGCTATATTATAATAATGATAAAAAGAAGGTAATCCAAAAAGATATTAATGAGAATGATAAGATTGAAGAAGTTAAATTAATGGATGCTCTTAAAGTATTATTGCCATTTATCATTGTGCTCATTCCACCATTAATTTTAGATATGAGTTTTGTTTATGCTTTGCTTGTAGCTATTATCTATATTATACTTCTTAGAAGAGATTTATTTGAATGGCAATATCTATTAGATGGAATGAATTTGCAACTAACAGTTGGGGTAGCTGGAATTATGGTCTTTAAGGCCTTTATCGAAGGTTCAGAAGGGGTTATGATCCTGACTGAAATATTAATTAACTTTGGAATACCATTATTTTTACTTGCTTTAGTTATACCATTTATTGCTGGGCTTCTGACAGGCAATCATACCGGAGCAATAGGAATATCTTATCCGATTTTATTAACTTTATTCACTGATAGCTCCATGTATCTGCTCTGGCATATGATAATATTTTCTAGTAGTTATTTTGGCTATGTATTATCGCCTTTTCATCTCTGTAATCTGATGACAGTTAAATATTTTAATATTTCACTGGATAAGTATTATAGAGAGATTATAGTTCCCTTTGCCGGGACTGCTGCAGGTATCTTTTTACTTTCTGTTATATATTATTTTACAATAATATAGATTGGATAGGGGATGTTAGGCTTAATGGATACTAAACAGGAATCTAAAATTGATTGGCATTATCTTTTATTATTATCAACGGCATATTTTGCTACTTCAATAAATATGCAGGGGATTCAAGCTTTAATGCCCTTTATCCAAAGTGACTTTCAATTAAGCAGGACCCAGGCAGGTCTGTATTCAACTTTCTTTTTCATTTCTGCTACTCTGGCTGCTGTTTTTAGTGGTAAAATTGTTGATACCTATGGAGCCAGACAGGGAATGTTGATAGGTGTATTTAGTGTTGGGGGAATGATGTTTTTACATAGTTTTGCCCCGGTATATTCTGTGCTTTTAATTCTTGGGTTGATCTGTGGTTTTGGTTTTAGTATAGTTACCCCCTCTGTTAATAAAGCTATTATCGAAGGGGTTCATTATTCAAAAAGGGCTATTTCGATGGGGATAATGCAATCTGGTGGAGGTATAGGTGGCTTTGCAGGTGCCAGTCTTTTACCGGTCTTTGCTGAAAGTTTTGGCTGGCGGCGGGCAATAGGTTTGTCAGGAATAGTAGCAATTATAGTAGGATTTATTATAGTTGTTTTTTTAAGTGATAGAAGCCAGAAGACAGAGGCAAAAGATATTTCATTTATTAAGAAACTTAAAGAGCTTTTATCAGATAAGCATTTATTTTTATTATGTCTCCTTGGCTTTGGTTTTGGAGCTGCTATCGGTGCGATTCCAGCTCATTTTGCGCTATATTTAACACTTGATTTAGGTTTTAGTGCTACTTTTGCCGGACTCTCATTGGGGGTCTTGCAAATAGGCGGAATCTTTGGCAGGCCATTCTGGGGTATTATTAGTGATAAATTCTTTAGTGGAGAGAGGAATCCAGCACTTAAGTTACTGGTAATAATGATTTCATTAATGCTTTTCTTTTTCGGTTTATTTGTCTGGAGGTTTTCTGGTTCGAGATTATTGATTACTTTCTTTTCATTTTTGTTAGGGATGTCTGGAATGGGCTGGATGGGACTCTATTTTACATATATTGGAGAAACTGCTGGTTCTGATGATGCCGGTGTTGCAACTGGTTTAGCTCTTATATTTTTAAGGACAGGAGTTATATTTAGTCCGCCATTATTTGGTTTGCTGGCGGATATTACAGATAATTATAATTTAAGCTGGATGGCCCTTGGAATAATTATTGTATTTATAAGTATTATTTACTTTTATCAGGTTAATAAGCTGGATATAGCAAAGTAAGGGGATGTTTCTATTGGATTTTAAATTAGATAAACCTATTAATTTATCAGATTCAGAGGTTGATCTGCTAGCAGTTGGTGAAGTTTTGATTGATTTGATTTCTCACGAGGAAGCAGATACTTTTCTTGAGGCAGATTCCTTTGAGAGATATTTTGGTGGGTCTCCGGCTAATATAGCAATGAATCTGGCCAGCCTCGGTAAAAAATCGGCGTTGATAAGTAGAGTTGGATTTGATGGCTTAGGAGAGTATCTGATTAGAAGACTTGAGGAAGCTGGAGTAATTACTGATGCTGTTTCAGTTGATAGCGAGAATAATACCACTGTAATAATGGTTACCAGGAGTAGAAAATCTCCAAAATTTATCGCTTATAGAGGGGCAGAAAAATTTATTGATAGTGATGAGATTGAGGATGATGATATTAATAAATCTAAAATTATCCATTTATCTACATTTGCTCTTTCAGCACCTGAAAGCAGGCGGGCTATAGAGAAAATAATCAATATAGCAAGAGATCAGGATAAGATAATATCTCTTGACCCTAATTATCGCCCTCATCTCTGGGAAGGTAATGGGGATGGGATAGAGTATATTAAAAACTTGCTGCCAAAGATTGATATTATTAAACCGTCTCTTGATGATGCTGAAGCCTTATTTGGTAAGGGCGATGCAGAAAGTTATATTAAGTCATTCCATGATAGTGGATGTAATCTGGTGATTTTGACACTGGGAGCTGATGGATTAATTGTTTCTACTGGTAATGAAATAAAATATTTTGATTCTCTGGCTATTGAAGTTATTGACACAACAGGGGCTGGTGATGCTTTCTGGTCGGGCTTTTATACAGGTGTTACTTCAGGGTATAGTTTAGAGCTTGCAGTTCAATTAGGGAATGCTGTTGCAGCTGAGGTAATTAAAGAGGTTGGAGCGATTGTTGATCTGGCCAATGAGAAGGCGTTAATTGAGAAGTATAATTTAATGAGGGAGGGTTGATTTATGGAAATAAAAAGAGTTGCTTTTTTAAATCCCCAGGGTAATTTTAACCCGGATGATAGTTATTGGACAGAACATCCTGATTTTGGTGGGCAACTAGTTTATGTTAAAGAGGTTGCTATTGCTATGGCCAAAGAATTTGATATTGAAGTTGATATATTAACCAGGCAGATACGGGATGATGACTGGCCTGAATTTTCAGCCAGGTACGATAGTTATCCTGAGTCAAATAAAGTCAATATTGTTAGATTACCCTTTGGGAGATATGAGTTTCTGAATAAGGAGAAACTCTGGCCATATTTAAAAGATTATGTTCAGGAAATTCAAAAATACTATGAGGAAATTGGGGAGAAGCCTGATATAGTAACAACCCATTATGGAGATGGTGGTTTAGCAGGTGCGATGCTGGAAGAAAAGACCGGAATACCATTTACATTTACAGCCCATTCACTTGGTGCCCAGAAGATGGATAAGTTAAATGTTAATGGGAGTAATTTAGAAGAGATGCTTGCTAGATATAATTTTCATTTAAGGATTGCTGCTGAAAGAATAAGTATGAATAATTCAGCAACTAATTTTGTTTCAACATCACAGGAAAAAGATAGTCAGTATAGCCACAAAGCTTATGCTGGTACAGTTAACTTAGATGATGAAACTGATTTTGCTGTTGTTCCACCTGGGGTTAATACAGATATCTTTAATCCAGATACTGGACCAGAGGATGAGAAGATAGAGGATAAATTTGAGAAGATGCTGGAGAGAGATATTGATGAAGCAAGAAGAAGCTTGCCTGGAGTTATTGCTGCCAGTCGGCTAGATCCTAAAAAAAATCATTTAGGATTGGTAAAGGCTTTTGCAGGGAACTCTGAACTTCAGTCAAGGACTAATCTTGTTATTACATTAAGGGGGATAGATAATCCCTTTGAAGATTACAGTAAGGCCAGTGGAGATGAGAAAGAAATTCTTGATGAGATTATGGAGGTTATTGAAGAAAATGATCTTAAAGGGAAGGTGACCATGTTCTCATTAAATAGTCAGCAGGAGTTGGCCTCAACCTATAGAGTTCTGACTGCTAAGAAATCGGTCTTTGCATTAACAGCTTTTTATGAACCATTTGGTTTAGCTCCAATTGAAGCAATGGCATCAGGCCTGCCAGTTGTAGCTACAGAAAATGGAGGACCTGAAGAAATAATGAATGATGGCAAAAAACATTATGGTATTTTAGTTGATCCTGAAGATCCAGAAGATATTTCTAAAGGTATTCTTGAGGTCTATTTAGGAGCTGAAGGCTGGGAATATTATCATGAAGCTGGTCTGGAAAGAGTTAAAACAACATATACCTGGGAGAAGACAGCAGAAGCTTATTTAGAAAGGATAAAGAAGATTATTGAGAATGAAGAAGAATTTAGAGTAGATAAAAAAATGGAGATACCGGATTATTTTTATAGTTGGAAGAATGAAGCTGAACTGATAATAGAATTACAGAATAATTACTTTAATTATTAATAATTAGGAGAGATAATTGTGGAAAAGTCATTAGTATTACTAAAACCTGAAGCAGTGAGAAGGAACTTAGTAGGCGAGTTGATAGGACGATTAGAAAGAGCTGGTTTAATAGTTGAAAAATTAAAGATGAGTCAGTTTGATAGAGAAGTTATTGCTGAATTATATGATGAACATAAAGATAAATCTTTTTTTGATGATATAGTCAGTCATATATCAGAGAATAAAATTGTTGCTATGGTAATAAAATCAGAGGGAGATACAATTAGGAAAATCAGGAGTTTGATCGGGAGCACTGATCCGGTTGAAGCTGTACCAGGTACTATTAGAGGAGATTTTGCTTATAAGATGGAGCCTGACAATCTAATTCACGCCTCAGACTCACAGGAAGCAGCTAAAAGAGAGCTTAAATTATTCTTTTAGGGATTGGGCTGCCTTTAAATGTTCTACGAAATTATAGGTAAATAAAGCTGTAAAACCCCAGATGATTTTATCCTGGTATCTGTAAAAGAGAACTGAGTAATCTCCTTCTCGCCACTGATAATTCTGGCCATCTTTAATCAGATGAAATGGGAAGTTACTATTATCCTTTGGTTTAGTTCTAACGTTAATTTTATATTCTTCGGGCTGATTATTAATTAAAAAACTCAAAGGAACTGTAAATACCTTTTTAATTTCATTGAGATTATCATTATTGTTAATATCTTCTAATGAAACATTAATAAGCTTCCCTAAGTAAGGATAGATTGCAAAGTTATAAGGGGTGACCAAAAAATCTAATTTGCCTAATGGCTGTATATTCTTAATGGAGATCCCTAATTCTTCGATAGTTTCTCTAATGGCAGCCTGGGATGGTGTTTCACCTTTTTCAACCCTGCCCCCAGGGAAAGAGATTTCCCCGGGTTGGGTTGTTAGATTTTCTGATCTTATTTGATAGAGTAGGGATAAATCTCCATTTATATCTTCGATTAATGGTACCAGAATAGCATAGCTATTTTTAATATTTAATGGTTTTGTCTTTGAATTATTTAGCTGATGCCGGATGTTTTTAAATAGTTGCTGGTTTTCCATTTTGGTTTACCCCTTTTTAATTTAATTATTATAGATCAGTACCTTTCCTGACTGCTTGAATAAAATCATTATAACTATTCCTACTATGATTAAAGCAGGAATCATATGAGATAGGTTGTAGATAATAGAATAAACCCAGGGGTTCTGGCCTTCAGGTGCAAATTCTGCAAAGAAGATTACCCCGGCTAAAACATGGGATAAAAGCCTGCCAAAACCACCGATTATAAATGCGGCCAGGAAATTTTTTATCTTTATAGTTTTATCTGCTGCAAAGATAGGAAAAAATCCTGCAATACCCAGTAGTCCGTAAGCCAGAGGATAGTCAAGTAAAAATTGTGCTGGATGGACGACATAAGCTCCAGCAATTAATTGAACAGTGCCATGGAGCAGACCAGTAATTATACCTGCCGGGCCACCATGTCTGAAGGCGACAAATAAAATAGGTAGCATTTCTAAATTAACTGAACCACCCATTGGCATTCGCCAGAGTCTTAAAAATGATAGTACTGTTGATAGTGCTACTGCCATTGCTATTTCCGTCATGATTCTAAGTTTCTCGTTTTGCATAAAAAATACCTCCTAAGTATTTTAGGAAGCGTCTGGAAATACTGCTGGAGGATAAATTATAGCTTTTTCCCTGCGCCTGCATTATCAGGATCAGGTAATGAGGGTCGATGACTTTGCATCCTCTCAGCCTCCAGTGAGACTCCCCTTTTTTATTTTTGTTTGCAGTTTAAGTATATCATCTTTAAACAATAAGTCAATAAGGAATTTTTTATTTACTAATGCTTGACAACAGCTCTTTATTATGCTAGTATTATTATGGTTTGAGGAATTATGTTTGTAAATTTTTTGCGGAAGTGGCGGAATTGGCAGACGCGCTAGATTTAGGATCTAGTGGGCTTAGCCTGTGTGGGTTCGAGTCCCACCTTCCGCACCATTTTTTAATAATAATGATCTTAAATGACCCCGTTTTGGCCTTTGCCAATTCGGGGTATTGTTAAAATATAGATCTGTTTTTGGAATTTTTAATTAATATTAAAGCTATTAAGGGGGATCATTTAAATGGAAGTTAAGCAGGAAAGATTGGAAGATAACAAAGTCAGACTGGATGTTGAAGTTGATATAGATAAAGTTAATGAGGCATTGGAACAGGCCTATAAAAAAGTTAGGAAAGAAGTTTCTCTACCTGGTTTTAGAAAAGGTAAGGTGCCTAGAAAGGTTTTAGAAGCTAATTATGGGAAAGAGGTACTTCATAAAGATGCTTTAGATATTTTAATTCCAGCAAATTATCAAAAGGCTGTTGAAGAAGCTGATATCGAGCCGATCTCTGAACCTGAATTTGAAGATTTTTATATTGCCGAAGATGAACCGGCAACATTTACTGCTGTAGTAGAGGTTAAGCCTGAAGTTGAATTAGGCGAGTATACCGGTTATGATGTTGAAAGAGAAGAAACAGAAGTAACTGAAGAAGATATTATGGCTGTCCTTAATAAACAGCGGGAAGAACAGAGTCAATTAGTAAGTGTAGATAGAGATGAAATTCAGGAAGGCGATCATGTAATTATTGATTTTGAAGGTTTTGTTGATGGCGAATCATTTCCTGGTGGGACTGCTGAAGAATTTACCCTTGAGATTGGTTCTGGCCAGTTTATTCCTGGTTTTGAAGAACAATTAGTTGGTAAGGAAGTCAGCGATGAGCCTTACGAAATAGAAGTGACTTTTCCTGAAGAGTATCAGGCTGAAGATTTAGCCGGTCAGGACGCTATTTTTGAAGTCATTATTAAAGAGATAAAAGTTAAAGAACTTCCTGAATTAGATGATGAATTTGCCAAGGACGTTAGCGATTTTGACACCCTTGATGAGTTTAAAGAAGATATTGAAAATAGATTGAAGGAACAGAAAGAGAATCAGTCAAAAAGAAATCTTGAAAATGAAATTATTGAGAAGGTTTCTGAAGCAGCTGAAGTTGAAGTATCTGAACAGTTAATACAAAATGAATTGGATCAGATGATGCAACAGATGGCTCAGAATCTCCAGCAACAGGGGATTGATATGGAAGATTACTTTAAATATATGGGCAGTTCCCAGGATGAATGGAGAGAAGAGAATCGTGAGCAAGCTGCAGATAGAGCCAAGAATAATCTGGTTCTTGAAGCTATTGCTGAGAAAGAAGATATTGAAGTTTCTGATGAAGCGATTGAAGAAAAATTAAAAGAAATCGCTGATGCTAATGACCAGGATTTCAAGCAGGTTAAGGCATTTATGCAGATGCAGGGACAGTTAGAATCTTTAAGAGAAGGATTAAAAATGGAAAAAACTATTGATTTCTTAATCGAAAACAATTAGAATAGAACTATGAAGAGGAAATTATTTCTTAGTGCTAGGAGGTATTTTAATGAGTTTAATTCCAATGGTAGTTGAGCAGACTAACCGTGGAGAGCGATCCTATGATATTTATTCAAGATTATTAAAGGATAGAATTATCTTTCTCGGTTCAGTTGTTGAAGATAACATGGCAAATGTAATAATTGCCCAGATGCTCTTTCTTGAAGCTGAAGATCCTGATAAAGATATTTATCTTTATATTAATAGTCCTG
>CAYONR010000061.1:4816-8454 GCA_964405365.1 uncultured Halanaerobiaceae bacterium | reverse complement strand
TCAACTGCTGTTATAAATCAGGAAGGAACTTTAATTGGAATAGTCACTGATGGTGATATTAGAAGAGCAGTTAAATCTCAAAATAAAGATCTTCTTAATTCTAAAGTTTCGGATATCATGACGGTAGATCCTGAGACTATTGGAGAGCAAAAACTGGCTGCTGAGGCTTTAAAATTAATGGAGCAGAAAGAAATAAATCATCTACCAATAATAGATGAGAATGGCTGTCCCCTGGGAATGGTTAATTTCCAGGATCTATTAAGAGCTAAGGTCTGGTAATATGAAAAAACTAAAAACTTTATTAATTTCATTTATTTTCAGTTTATTATATTATTTTTTAAATTTTATACCATTAGGTTTTGCTAAAAAAATTGGCAAAGCTATTGGCAGATTATTATATCTTTTCAAAATAAGAAGAAAAGTTGCAAGATCAAATTTGGTTTTAGCTTTAGGAGATAAATATTCTCCAAAAGAAATAGATAATATATTAAAGAATACATATAATCATTTTGGACAGGTTCTTATTGAGTTTTTCATAATTGAAAAAATTAATACTAAAGAGTTTCAAGAAAGAATTAAAATAGATAATCTTGAAAAACTAAAGGAGCTAATAAATTCTGATCAGGGTTTAATTTTTTATACAGCCCATTTTGGTAACTGGGAATGGCTAGCAGCAATTATTGCAAACCATGATAGTGAATGTCTTTCAATTGAGAAGAAACAGCGACTTGGAGACCTGGGTGAAAGAATTAATCTTATTCGCAAAAACGTTGGAGTTAAGACTACAACAGCCACTAGCAGAGGGCTGATTAATATTTATAAAAATCTTAAAGCAGGCAACTCCACAATGATATTAGGGGACCAACATGCAAGTGGTTTACCCCATGTAATGGATTTCTTCGGTGTACCAGCTAGTATTCACCGTGGTGCAGTTCGTCTAGCGTCTAAGACTGAATCCAAAATTGTTCCTATTTTTATTTATAGAGAGGGTTTTGCGAAATATCGAGTTCATATTCATGAGGAAGTTGAAGTTCCCAAAGGAACCAGCAAGGCTGAGGAGCCTAAATATCTTGACCCTTTATTAAGATCCACTGAAGAGGCGATTAAGAAATCACCTGAACAATGGTTATGGTTCCATAAACGCTGGAAAGTTGATAGAGGTGAAGGCTAAATGAAATCTCTGCTTTATTTTATTTATAATTTAATTATGTTTTTAGCCACTATATTAATCTTGCTTCCATATCTTCTTTACTTAACTTTTCAGGGCAGATTTATGGAGATTAGAGAAAGACTTGGTTTTTTAAAGGATAGGCAGTTCAAAAAAACCCGGGGGAAACAGGTTATCTGGATTCAAGCTGCTTCTGTTGGAGAGGTGAAGGTTGCTGATCAACTCATTAAAGAGCTCAAATCTGAGTCAGATCAAACCTATTTTTTTATTTTAACTGTCATGACTCCAACGGGAAGATCTCTTGCTATTAAAGATTTATCCGGGATTGATATTATATCTTATCTTCCCTTTGACTTTTATCCTTTAATAAAATTTTTCATTAAAAGACTCCAACCAGATATTTTATTACTCATTGAAACAGAATTATGGCCGACCCTTATTAATGAAGCTGCAGCTAGTGGTGTTAAAATCGGATTAGTTAATGGTAGATTAAGTGATAAAAATTACCCAAACTATAAAAGAATGAAATTTTTCTTTAAACCTATTTTAGGCTTGATAGATAAATATTATATGCAGAGTTTATCTGATTCTGAAAAGATAATTGAACTTGGGGCTAATCGTGATAAGGTTAAAAGTATGGTTAACTTAAAATATGCAGGGGCATTAAGTTTAGAAGAGGAGTTTGCTGAGAAATTTAGTTTCTCAGATAAAAAAATATTTGTAGCTGGCAGCACCCATTCTCCTGAAGAAAAAGAACTGATAAATATATATAAGAATCTCGATATATCCCCTAAACCATTATTTGTTCTTGCTCCCAGGCATATCGAAAGAAAACCTGAAGTAGAAGGTTTATTAAATAATAATTCAATAAAATATCAACTCTGGTCTGAACTTGATAGCAAAACTGATCTATTGGCTGAAACCGAAATTATATTAGTTGATACTATTGGAGATTTAACAAAAATATATTCATTTGCTGACTTTGCATTTATTGGCGGCACGATAGCTGATGTAGGCGGCCATAATTTTTTAGAACCTCTAAGCTATAAGGTTCCTGTATTGGTAGGGCCTCAGCAATCTAATATAAGAAGCCTTCTCAGGGATTTTAAAGATGGAGAAGGCATTCATTACTTTAAAGATGAGATAGAATTGGCAAAAAAAATAAACCTGTTCCTATCAGATGAGGTTTTAATTAATCAATCTGGTAAATCAGGTTATCTTAGGTTAAGGGAGAAGGCTAAAGAAATCAATGAACTTACAGACTCATTTTTAAGACTCCTGCCCCTTGGATCTGGAGAAAAGAAGCTCTTATTTATTAGATTGAGTGCAATAGGAGATATAGTCCATACTTTACCGGCATTCTCTTTGCTTAAAGAAAAAAGACCAGAATATAATATAGACTGGCTGGTTGAAGAACTGACAGCTCCGCTCCTTCAGCATCATAATAAAATTAATAAAGTTAAGATCTTACCAAAAAGTAAATGGAGGGGCAAAAATAAATTATCTCTATCTTCCAGGTTAATAACATTTAATGATTGGACCAAAAGATTACAGAAAGAAAAATATGATTTAACTTTTGATATCCATGGTCTCTTTAAAAGTTCTATGCCAGCCTATTTAACTAAACCAGAAAGGACTTATGGCCCTGCTCGAGGTAAAGAAGCAAGTAGATTATTATATCAAAGAGAATTTAAAGGAACTGAAAAGAAAGTTCATCAGATAGAAAAGTATTTGTCAGAAGTAGCTAACGCCCTGGGAATTGAATTAAATAATGATCATGAGATTACATATGGTCTTACACTCCCTTCTGGTTGGGATAGTAATCTTCCTGAGAAGCTCTTAAATCAATCCTTTATTATTATCCATCCAAAGTCTAGCTGGGCAAGTAAAGACTGGTCTTTAGATAGACATTACGAGTTAGCAGAGGAATTCCTGAATAAAGGTATAAATATAGTTATAAGTGGAGGGCCAGCAGAAGCTAATGAATTAGATGCAATCTTTGGCCCATTAATCAATAGAAACAAAAAGGAATATCATAATGGCAGTATTTATAATCTGGCAGGCAAATTAAGTTTAATAGAACAGTTTGGCCTTTCTAAAATATCAAACTTATTTATCGGCGGTGATACAGGACCTCTTCATCTAGCTGCAGCAGCTGGAGCAACCTGCCTGGCATTAATGGGACCAACAGATCCAGTTACCCATGGGCCATATGGCAAAGATAATCTAGTCATTCATAAAAAAGAACTGGCCTGCATTAACTGCTGGGAAAGAAAATGTCCTCTTAAAACTAATCAATGCATGGATGAGATAACAGTCCAGGAAGTTAAAGAGGCAGCTATAAAATTATTCTCAAAAACTCTTGAGTATCATGATAAGGAGGAGTTATAATCAAAGACTTAAAAGATGAATTTCAAAAAACAGATAGGATTCTGATTATAAATCTTCTTTATCTTGGAGACCTGGTCTT
>CAYONR010000061.1:0-4716 GCA_964405365.1 uncultured Halanaerobiaceae bacterium | reverse complement strand
ATATTTTATAGACTGGTTAAAAGATCTAAATATTGAAAGTCCAGAAAATATTGTCTTACCAGAAGTTACACCTGCGGAATTATCATCAGAAAAGAAAGATGAGCTTGGGTTAAAGAATAAAAAATATTTAATTTTAAATCCAGGAGGCAGCTGGCCAACAAAGAGATGGCCAACAGATAAGTTTGCTTCCCTGGCAGATAAATTGTTAAAGAAGACAGATCTGGACCTGGTTTTAACTGGCGGTCCAACTGATTTAGAAAGAAATAATAAGATTTTAGATAAAATTTCTGCTGGTCAGGAAAAACGTTTGCATAATACAGTTGGAAAGACTTCAATAGCCGATTTAATGGCGATTGTCTCAGGGGCAGAATTTATGATCAGTGGAGATACTGGGCCGGTACATTTAGCTGCACTTTTTAGAACACCTGCAGTTACAATTTTTGGTCCATCTGATGAAACTTTATATAGACCATACGGTATCAAAAAGAACTATCCGATTATTGCTAATTGGGGATTAACCTGTCGCCCCTGCGGTGAGCATGACTGTCCTTTAGGACATCATAAATGTTTGCAAGAGTTAAGACCTGAAGAGGTTTATAATAAAATTGAGGAGGGATTTCATGAAAGATTATTTTGAAGTAGATAAATGGAAGATAATCGAGAGAGGATTTGATCCAGAAGAAAATAGAGTTGTAGAGAGTGTAATGAGTCTTGGTAATGGTCATATGGGGCTTAGAGGAAATTTTGCAGAAAAATATACTGGAGATTCTCTCCAGGGAACGTATATTGCTGGAGTTTATTATCCAGATAAGACAGTTGTCGGTTGGTGGAAAATAGGTTATCCTGAAAATTTTGCTAAAGTTCTTAATGCTGTTGATTTTATCGGGTTAGGAGTTAAAATTAATGGAGTTGAGCTTGATCTGGCAGCTGATCATTGGCAGCTTGAGAATTTCGAGAGAGCTCTAGATATGAAACTTGGCTTACTCCAGAGAAAATTTACTGTTAAAGATAGCGAGGGACATCAGACTGAAATAATCAGCCGTAGATTCTTGAGCATGGATCAGCGGGAAGTTGGTGTGATAACCTATCAGGTTAAGCCTTTAAATCATACTGCTCAACTGGAATTATCACCTCATCTAGATGGCACTATCACCAATGAAGATGCAAATTATGGGGAAGTTTTCTGGGATGAGATTGATAAAGAAGCTTCAGGCGATAAAGCTTGCTTAACAATGAAGACAAAAAAGACTGACTATATTGTTGCTTCTGCAGTTAATTATCAATATAGCAAGAAGCCAGTTAACAAAAGTTATACCTCAGAAGGAAAGTATATTCAGCATCATGCAGAGTTTGAAGTCGAGCCTGGAGAAGAAGTTAAACTGACCAGATATTTAGGCTTAACAACTAATAGAGATTATGAAAATGGACTGGTGACTAAAAAGGCAGAGGAAATATCAGAGATGGCATCTCAAAGAGGAGAAGAAAAGCTCTTTGCTGAGCATAAATCTGCCTGGGAGGCTATCTGGGAAGAAAGTGATATTGTAATAGAAGGAGATGCTGAAGCCCAGCAGGGTATTAGATTTAATATTTTCCAGCTATATCAGACCTATACCGGTCATGATCCTCGTCTTAATATAGGACCAAAAGGATTTACCGGAGAAAAGTATGGAGGCGCAACTTACTGGGATACAGAAGCATATTGCCTGCCTTTTTATTTAAATACAAGTGATAATGAAATTGCCAGGAACCTTTTATATTACCGGTATCGCCATCTGGAAAAAGCTAAAGAGAATGCAGCTAAACTTGGCTCTAAAGGTGCTCTCTATCCAATGGTTACAATGAACGGCGAGGAATCTCATAATGAATGGGAGATAACCTTTGAAGAGATCCATCGTAATGGCGCTATCGTTCATGCAATCAAAAACTATCTTGATTATACTGGAGATTATCAATATCTCTTTGATTATGGGATTGAAGTTGCAATAGAAGTGAGTCGTTACTGGGCAGACAGGGTTCATTATAATCCTAGAAAAGAAGTATATATGTTAATAGGTGTAACTGGGCCAAATGAATATGAAAATAATGTTCATAATAATTGGCATACCAATAGAATGGCTACCTGGACACTGGAGTTTACTATTGAATCTCTCAATAAAATCAAGAAGGAATATCCAGATAGATATCAGGAACTGTTAGATGAACTAGAAATAAAAGAAGAAGAATTAGATAAATGGCAGGATATTATAGATAATATCTATTATCCAGTAGATGAGGAGCGAGGGATCTTCCTGCAACAGGATGGTTATCTTGATAAAGTTTTAAAGCCAGCCTCAGATATTCCAGAAGAAGATCTTCCTCTACATCAAAACTGGTCATGGGATAGGATTCTCCGTTCCTGTTATATCAAGCAGGCTGATGTCTTACAGGGTTTATATTTTTTGCGTGAAAAATATGATCTCGATACAGTTAAGAGTAATTTTGATTTTTATGAGCCAAAGACAGTCCATGAATCATCGCTTTCACCATGTATTCATGCTGTTTTAGCTTCAGAACTTGGCTATGAAGAAAAGGCTTACAAATTATATTTAAGGACAGCCAGGCTTGATTTAGACAATTATAATAATGATACAGAGGATGGATTGCATATAACAAGTATGGCAGGAACCTGGATGTCAATAGTTCATGGTTTTGCAGGTATGAAAATGAAAGATGGAAACTTAAGTTTTTCACCATTTATTCCAGAAAACTGGCAGGGTTATTCTTTTCATCTTAATATTAATGATAGTATTATTTCAGTTAAGGTTGGTGCAGCTAAAATTTCAATTGAACTGAAATCAGGACCTGAGCTGACAATTAATATCTATCAGAAAGACTTCCAGCTAAACACTAGCCAGCCAATTGAGGTGCCACTTGCTAAATAAACAGACTAGATTGCTGCTCCAGGGTTTTCCCCTGGGGCTGGCAAATACCCTGCCAGGTATTAGTGGTGGTACTGTTGCTATTATCCTCTATATTTATGAGCCGCTTTTAAGAGCAATTAAAAAAATTAATCTAAAGTTTCTTATTCCTTTAGGGTTGGGTGCTGCAGGAGGAGCATTTTTCGGCGCAGTTTTTATGGGACGGTTATTTGACTTATATACTGCTACAGTATATTCATTTATTGCCGGGATGATTCTTGCATCTACCAGGGTTACCATTAAAGAAGCCGGGGACTTTCGCCGGAGCAATAAAATTTTACTTGACATAGCAGCAATATTATTTGGCTTTGCGCTGGCTTATTACTTTTCTGGGAATCAAACAGCTGCTGCTGTTACTTCATCGACTAATTATTTTCAAATATTTATTGGCGGCCTCCTTGGAAGTATGACAATGATTTTGCCCGGTATTAGTGGCGGTACCGTGCTTGTAATTCTTGGAGTTTATAGACCAGTATTGACTGCAATCTCCACCTTTGATATACTTGCTTTAGGAGCCTTTGGAGCTGGTTTAGTTATAGGGCTTATCTTATTTGCCTGGATTATCAGCTGGCTTTTAAAAAATTTGAGAAGACCTGTAATGATGATTCTTAGTGGCCTTATTCTTGGATCAGTTCCAACAGTTATTCCAGCACATTTTGGCCAGCATGAAATATTATTCTTTTTGCTCGGTTTTGTTTTAGTTTTGCTCTTTACGATGGTAACTTCCAGACAGAAAGGAATTTGATAAAATGGCTGAAATATCAGTAAAATCAACTAGATTCTGGACAAGAACAGCAATTCTTTTAGCTGTTGCCCTGGCTTTTCAGATGGGTGGGTTTCCTCAACCAGTAACAGGGCCAGCTGTAAATGCAGTTCTATTAATAGCAGTCGGTTTAATTGGGCCATTAGCTGCTGTTATTATTGGAGTTTTTACACCTATAATTGCTTTTATTAGAGGAATCTTACCTCCACCACTTGGACCGATGATTCCAGCTATAGTATTTGGAAATGCTCTTTATGCAATAATTTTCTTCTTTATTAGCTGGAGCAGTAAAAGAACTAAATCTGCTACAGCTAAAATAAAAGTTTTTTCTGTTTCAACTATTTTAGCGGTTACTGGCGGGGCATTAGCAAAATTCTTTATACTGGCCTGGGCTGTTAACTTTATGGTTCAGGTACCAGACCCAATTGCCCAGATGATGTCTCTGCCTCAGCTTTATACAGCACTGGCAGGAGGTGGTATAGCACTCCTTATTTTAAAGGCTTTACCAGATAGTCTTAAAGTTGATTCGAAAATATTTTAAGAAATGTGAGAAATGTCATAGCCAGCTGGGTGAATATGTAATAAAATATGAGTAGATCAATCAGAATACAGGAGGTTATAAAAAATGGATTATGAAATGTTTTGTTACCAGTGTGAAGAAACAGCTAAAAATGAAGGCTGTACAGTTCAGGGAGTCTGTGGGAAAACAGCAGATACTGCCAATCTTCAGGATTTGTTAGTTTATGTGCTTAAAGGGATCTCCTTCTATGGAGAGAAATTAAGAGAACTCGGTTCTGATACTGATGAAGAGACCGATGTATTTGTCACAAAAGGTTTATTTGCAACAATTACCAATGCTAACTTTAATTCAGATGATTTCATTCAATTAATCGATGAAGCTCAAAAAGTTAGAGAGAAGGAAGCGGCTAAATTTAATAGATTACATGAAGAAGAAAATGGTAGTAAATATAATGGTTCTCTGCCACCTCAAGCAAC
>CAYONR010000060.1:4959-8541 GCA_964405365.1 uncultured Halanaerobiaceae bacterium | reverse complement strand
AAATATCATTTAAATCCTCCTGTTTCACTTACCTCCATATAAAAGACTACTTACTAAACTAATTACAATAGAACCGAAAATTGCAGCTATTAAGCCTGAAACATAAAAGCCAGGAACAAAATAAGCAGCCAGCATTAGCATAAATCCATTGAGAACCAATAAGAATAAGCCTAATGTTAAAATTGTTAAAGGTAAAGTAAGAATTGTAAAAATAGGTTTTATTAAAATATTAATCAGTCCTAAAATCAAAGCAGCTATAAAACCGGTCGCTGGTGTATTGATTGCTATACCTGGAACCAACCAGGCAGCAAGCCAGATAGAAAACATTGTGGCTATAAGTTTTATTAACAATTTTACCCCTCCTCGAAATCAAACTCTATCTAAATACAGAGCTTTTGTCACTTCAATATTTATTATTATACCGTAAATTTAAGCTAAATGATATTATCAATTATTTTTTGAGTTTATTGAGATGGAAAAATCATGATTTTACTATCATAGTTTTATCAAAAACGACTGTTACCATTTTAGTTAGTAAGATTGAAAATCATAAATTTGATTTTATTTTACTAGGAGGTATTAATTTTAATAATGAGATTAAAAAGTTTAGTCGCAGTAATCGTTGGTTTTGCTCTTGTCTTTGGCGTTGGTGCTGGAGTCTCTGCTCAGGAAATTAATGTTGGTGAAGTACAGTTACAGACTGTTGTCCAGCAACATCCTGAAGCAATGGAATACCAGGCAGAAATCCAGGAAGAAATGATGGCTCTTCAGCAAGAATTTGAAGAAGAAGCTGCAGATCTTGATCCTGAAGAAGATGCTGAAGAATTACAGCAGCTACAGCAGGAATTTGAACAGCAAGCTATGAGTTTTGAAGAAAACTTCGAAGATGATCTAATGAATATCTTAGATCCTGAAATAGAAGATTTTATGGAAACAGAAGGTTATGATATGATTGTAATGGAAGGTGGAATAGTCGGCTCCAATGTAAATGTGAGTACTGTAGATGTTACCGAAGAATTCATTGAATTCTCTGGTGGAGAAATGGAAGAGATTGAGTTAGATATAGAAGACGACGATATGGATGGTAACGGACTATAAGAAAATACTTATTGCTAAAAGCACCGGATTATCCCGGTGCTTTTTCTATATAAAATAATATTTAATTATCTAACATTAATTCTGTAAATTTATTTACTAGATCAGGATCAAATTGACTTCCAGAACACCTCTTTATCTCTTCAACTGCCTCTTTCATTGAAATTGCCTCTTTATACGGACGCCCATTAGTCATGACATCATATGCATCTACTATATTAATAATCCTTGCAAGAAGAGGAATATCTTTTTCCTCTAATCCCTGAGGATAACCATCACCGTCCCAGCGTTCATGATGGCAGAGAATTGATCTCGCTATCTTGGCAAACTCTTCAGTATTAATTGCTATTCTGTAACCTGTCTCAGGATGCTCAGTAATAATTTCCCATTCTTTTTCTGTTAACTTCCCTGGCTTATTTAAGACATCAGCAGGTATTGTAACCTTACCTATATCGTGAAGCGTAGCTAAAAGACTTAAATTATTTAATTGTTCATTTGATAGACCTATTTTTTCTCCCAGACTAAAGGCCACCGAAGCCATTCTCATAGCATGTTCTTCAGTCTCATCACTTTTCGCCCCTAAAGTACTTAAAAAACTCTGAACTAATTTATTTTTACTACTCTTGCTATTTGTTAACTTGTCTTGATACATATTTTTATCTGCCCGGTGAATAGTATCATAAATATTTTCATCAACTTCAGCTTTTGTTGCAACACCGACTCCTAAGCTAATTGGAATCTTTTTTGATTGGGTTTTTTGACATTCTTTTTTTATACGCATTCTTATTTTATTAGCTGCTTTTATATCAGTTTTAGGAAGCAAGATCAAAAATTCATCTCCAGCCCAACGAGCGACAATATCTTCTTTTCTAATAGTTCTTAATAAAATTTCAGCCACTTTTTTTAAAATTTCATCACCCTGTTCATGTCCATAGGTATCATTGATTAGCTTTAAACCATTAACATCTGCCATTATAATACTTATAGGTAGTTGCCTTTCTGTATCCAGGCGATCAATCTCTTCTTCCATGAAGAAACGATTATAAAGTTCTGTTAACTTATCATGAAAACTAATATACTCAATTTTTTTCTGTTGTTTTTTGTATTCAGTATAATCAAGTTGCATGGAAAGCACTGCATAACTACCCTCTGGCATTTTTATTCTAGTTTCTTTAAAGAGAATATAATAAGTTTTACCATTTTTATCAATACTTTCACCTATATATTCTTTGTCATCTCCAGCCAAAATATCATCTATATTATTTTGAGCCTTTTCTTTATATTCTGGAGGCACAACAGTTTCAAAAATATTACTCCCTGTCAATTCATTTTTTGAATAACCTGAAATCTCACAATGAGTATCATTGACTTTTAAGATATCTCCATTTCTCTCTATCAACATCATTCCCACTGGAGATTTATTGAATAATTTTCGATACTGCTCCTCTTTAACTTCCAGTTGTTTTCTAGTCTTTTTTATTCTTGTAATATCATCATAAATACCATAAATACCTTCTACTTTACCGTCGATTAGAATTGGTACTCCTTTAATTAAAAAATGAATCGGATTACCATCTCTATCATATCTTATACCCTCTGTCTTTACCTGTTCGCCAGATAATGTTCTTTCCGTAATACTTAAATCAGCACTGCCAGGTTTATTTCTTTCTAAAATATCATCAATATGTTCTCCTTTTATCTCCTCTAACTCATAACCAAACTTTTCAGTGAATTTCTGATTAAAATTAATTATCTGATGATTATTATCAAGCAAGACAATAGCTGATGTACTATTTTCAAAAAGCGCATCAGAGATTAATTTTTCTTTTTTAAATTGAGATTTTTCTGAAATTTTATCTCCCATATATTTATCCCCTATATCTTTAATAGTTAAAATTATATCTTACTATAATTATACTTAAAGATATAATAGCTAAATCCTTCTTTAAATGATTTTTTTGAGGATAAATTTTTATGATTTTTTATTCTTCTCAATTACATTTTTATAATAATTTATGCCCTGGAGAATAATAATCTGCCAGGGCAATTTTTGAAAACTATTATAATGCATTTTTAATTAATATTAATTTTAAGCAATTTTCATTTTAATCCTCTTCTACTCTCTCAATTTCTTTACAATTACCAATACAGCTTTCATTACAGTTTGGATCTTCTGGATGCTCTCCTAAAGGTGAATCTAGCCAAACAATATAATCCTCGCCACAACACTGACATAAATATTTATACTTCACCACCAAAATAATCCCCCTAATTTATCAATAATATAGTATCTAAATTTTATCCTGTAGTCTCTGCATAAAGATTATCAAATTCAAAATCTTTTTCTACTAAAAGACTTTCTGCTGCAGATTCCATTGGTCCAGGACCACACATATAAATCTTATACTTATCTAAATCTATCTTATCCATAACATTTGTTACAAATCCTTCTTCTCCTTCCCAGTCATCATCAAAAGCTACAACTGG
>CAYONR010000060.1:3193-4859 GCA_964405365.1 uncultured Halanaerobiaceae bacterium | reverse complement strand
ATCTTCAATACCTGAAATTGAATAAGCCTTAAACATATCATGAGTATCAGATACTTTTACAAGTATAAATTGGCCTGGCTCTGCATCAATTTTGTTTGGAGAGCTAAGTCTAAATGAGAATTCTTTAATCCCATCTCTTAAAATGTTTATTTTTTCAATATTAGTAGTTAATATTTCTTTATTGTAATAATCAAGTTCTTCCTTTTCAACTGATTCAAGAGAGGATTCCGCATTCTGCAATGATAAAATCCCAGCAGGACAGTTCTCTACGCAGGTCTTACAGCGTATACAAGCTTCATTATCTAGTTGATTTGAGCCGCTTTCCTGAAATTCCTTATAAGGTTTTATCTGCATAGGACAAACTCTAGCACAATTAGCACATTCATGACATAAATCAGTCGATTCTATCGTAATCTTTTCATCATATTTATCTGCTACTCCAGTAGCTTTACCTGCCTTATAACTTATTTTTTCCAAAGTCCCCATAGGACAGAACTGGCACCAGGTCCTTGGTGCTACTAATAAAGACAGACCTCCACCAACTATTAAAACTATTAAATATGTTCTTGAGAAGACCATTCCCAAAGATAAGGCTAATGGCCTTTGGCCGATATTCTGAAAAATAGTTATTAATCTTCTGCCTATGTTAAATGTAAAAAATGAAATCGCCAGAATTACTACTGGTTTTGATTTTATAAAGTCTGGAATAAATTGATTCCTACTAACTGGCATTATTACTTGATCAAAAAAACTACCATGAGGACAGAAATTACCACACCAGTAACGTCCTTTAAAGAAACTCATTGTTGTTAATGCAACTATAATCGGCGGAACTAATAATCCTAAATACGGAAAAAATAATCCCCCAACACCAACTGTTAGCGTTACTATCCAGGCATACTTTCTAATAAGCGAAAAAGTTCTTTCTGTTTTAATATTAAATGCAACATTTTCCATTAAACCAAACACTCCTTTTAAATTTGAGTTTCTAAAATTTGTTGTGAAGTTGAAATCATCTGATCAAGTTGTTCATACATTAAATTTCTCATAGTATCACAGGCATCAATAAACTTTTCATTACTAATTTTATAAAAGACATTCAAACCATCTTTTCTACTAGTCACCACTTCATTATCTTTTAATAATGATAAGTGCTGAGAAATGCTAGCCTTACTAGCTCCTACTCTTTCTGCCAAATTATTTACATTCATTTCACCTTTTTTTAAAATATAAATTATTTCTATTCTTGTTGCATTTGCTAATACTTTACATATATCTGCTTGTTTTTCAAAAATTATTTTATTATTTATCTAATTCACCCCCTCGATATTTAAATGACAGAAACATATATAATTGTTTAACTAATTAATAAATACATTAACTACTTGATAATATTATACTAAGCTCAGCTCAAATGTCAAGTTAAATTTAATTTTTTAAATAATACATAATTTTGCAGGATAATTTCTTCTTAATCTAGAATATTAGAATAACAAGCTATAAAGGATTTGATACTATGGGTGAATATTCAACAATAAAGAATAGTGATTTTCCTGTTACAAAAGCTAGATTAATCGAAGATTTAAATTACGGAGGTCTAGAATCAGGAGAAACAATCATCGTACATTCTTCCTTAAGTTCTCTTGGCTGGGTATGTGGTGGCCCG
>CAYONR010000060.1:1802-3093 GCA_964405365.1 uncultured Halanaerobiaceae bacterium | reverse complement strand
CATACAACTGCCAGGTTAATATCGCAGAAAGATTTAGTAAATTTTGCAGCTAAATGGTTTAGCAAAAATAGAAAATAATTTACAAAATTGCGCAGGGAACACCTACTGTACATTTTCCGCAGACATCAGCTGAACCATTGTATTTTGCTGCATTTTTTCTGCAGATAGAATAGCATAAATCACGGTCAAAGCTATTTTCCTTTAGTGCATCAAAAACACAACTTTTAATACATTCTTTACAGATGCCGCCCTGATAATAACGGCAAAATTCCTGATCAGGCCTATTAGTAACTGGCAATTTATAATCAATAACAAGACTTCCTATTCTGCCAGCACTACCTACTTCTGTTATCAACATTTTATGAAGACCAAATTTCCCAAGACCTGCTATCCAGGCCACATGTTTATGGGACCAGTAACTGATTAGATCTTCCTTAGAAAAATTATCTGTAGCTGCTGGAGCAGCAGAATTATGACCTTTATCTTTAATCTCTTGCTGGAGATTTTGATTAATAATGGAAATCAATCTATTAGTCTCAATATAAGCCCTTACCCATACTAATGATGCATCTCTACCAGTTTCATTAGACTTAGGAATCTCATCAACAAACGGAAGAAAATACGTAATAACTGATTTTGCGCCAGGCAATAATTCATTAGGTGTTTTATGTTGCTCACTGATTACTTCTTTTAACTTTTCAAAATATAGGTCATCAGCAGAAGCTATAGCCAGCAAAGGTTCTTTCCATTCAGAAATTATATTACAATCATCTCTGTAACCTAAAATTGTTTTATTTATAATATTTTTAATATCTTTTATCGCCAATACCATTATTATCATCTCCCTTTATAATATTTATTTCTTTATAGCCCTTATAAATCCCTGCAATAACCTATCTGATTTGAGAGGAGAAATAACATGACTAAAATCAAAGATAATTTAAAGAAAATAAGAGAAAATAAAGATATTAGCAACCAATTTATTAAAGCCCTGAAAAATCATGATCTTAGTAAAATTAAAACTATTCCCAAAGGTGATTTACATAATCATGCTCTATTAGGTATGAGATTTCAACAATTTAATAAATATTTTAATGGCCAGGTAAAACCTCCTCCAGTAAAAATGAACGGGCTTGAAGAGATGGCATCTTATCTAGATAATGAAACTATAAAATTTATAAAATCAAAAAAAGAGATAGAAGATTTGCTTAAACTAGCTTTAGAAGAAGCTATTAATGATGGGGTGATTTTATTAGAAGCCAGTCTTGACGCCAGCTTTATTTCATATTAT
>CAYONR010000060.1:0-1702 GCA_964405365.1 uncultured Halanaerobiaceae bacterium | reverse complement strand
GCTCCTGACTTATATAGAAAAGGCATCAACATCACTATAAATACTGATGATTTAATGTTATTTGACAGCTCTGTCTCCGAAGAATATTTAAAGCTTTATAAAAAAGCACTATTTTCAGCAGAAGAGTTAGATTCCATTAGAATAAATTCTCTTAAATAATTAGATTTCACTCTTTATAATGAGTAGCCATGATCCAGAAGACTCTCGAACCGCCCCATAAAATATAATCGGAATTTATATTATATCGCTTAAAAATTAATTTGCAATATGATATTTCAGTACAAAATGCAGTTTAAAATAAATAATAAGAAAGCAAAACATAGATAATAGTTGCAAGTAAAGAAGTTAATAACGAGGAAACCAAAATTTCTTTCTTAGTATTATAATAGTTACCCATTCCCCAGATATTCTTTAACTTTATAATATATTGGAAAACAGCAAACAATATAAAGAAAAATATTATTTGAAAAATCATTTAAACCCTCCTCGAAATATCATATTACTATGATCTGATTATTTAAATGGTCAATACTTGCTTCAACCCAATAAAGATTATATACTAATATGAAGTAAGTATAAATATCTTAATGATTTGGGGGAATTAGAATGATTGGAACATTTGTTAATGTACTGGCAATCATTGTTGGAAGTTTTTTAGGAATCATATTTAGAGGTCGCTTCACTGATAATATCCAAAAAATTGTAATGCAGGGGATTTCTCTTGCTGTAATTCTAATAGGTATGGAGATGGCTCTTTCAATAGAAGGTTCTAATGAATTATTAATAGTTATTTTTAGTTTAGTCATTGGAGGCATTTTAGGAGAACTATTAAAAATAGAAACACATTTAGAAGGTTTTGGCGAAAAAATCAAGAGTAAATTTAAAAGCAAAAACGATCTCTTTGTCCAGGGTTTTGTTCAAGCCAGCCTTATATACTGTGTTGGTGCAATGGCAATCATGGGAGCTATTCAGGAAGGTATTCAGGGAGACGCTTCCCTGCTTTTCACTAAATCTTTGCTAGATGGAACTACTGCTATTGCATTCGCTTCAACTGCTGGTATTGGTGTAATGTTTTCTGCTATCCCTGTTTTAATTTATCAAGGGGCCATAACTTTATTTGCTTCCCAGGTTGAGTTATTTTTAACACCAGAGGTTATCGGTCAATTAACAGCAACAGGTGGGCTATTAATTGTCGGTATTGGCCTAAATATCCTGGAGGTAGCAAAAATAAAGGTTGGCAACCTTCTCCCATCAATTCTTGTTGCAGTAATTCTTTCACTCTTAATATTATAAATCGAGTAGCCCATAATTAAATGGGCTACCAATTAGTTCTATTATTTTTCCAGTTCTGTTATAACTAGACCTAAAAGTCCTGGCCCTGCATGAACCACCATCACCGGGCTTATCTCACCTAAAAACACCTCTTTAATCGAAGGTACATCTTTAAATTTATTTAAAAGTTTATCAGCTTCATCAGGAGCTGCCGCATTCATGATATCCAGGCAGTATTCCTTGCCATCCTTTAATCTATCTTTTATAATCGAATACATTTTATCCAATGATTTTTTCCGGCCTCTAACTTTAGTGAATGTATAATATTCTCCGTCATCATCAATTGATATAATTGGCTTAACATTCAACAACTCACCAATTGTACCTGAAACCTTACCGATTCGGCCACCTTTTTTAAGATATTTTAAAG
>CAYONR010000059.1:0-8571 GCA_964405365.1 uncultured Halanaerobiaceae bacterium | reverse complement strand
ATCCGTCGCGTCTGCCAGTTCCGCCACTTCGGCACATTTATTATCCTATCATAAAATTTCTAAAAAAACAAGTCATTTGTAATCTGTTTACAGGCTTTATAGAGTTATTTCTGTTATAATAATATTAGTGTTAATATTTAAGCAGGAGGTGTTTATAATGGCAGTAGAAGAGAAAACTTCAGGTCAGCTTAAAGTTGAATTCACTGAAGATGCAAAAGAATTTATTGATAATAAAAACTTTGAAGATATAACTATTAAGATGATCAGGCAAAGCGGAGGTTGAAGTGGGCCAACTATGAAGCCTGAGGTTCAGGCTGGAAATCCGAAAGGTCAGGAAAGAGATAATTTTCATATGATAGATGTCGATGGGGTTAATGTTCATGTAGCTAAAAATATGAATAGAGAAAACAACAATATAAAGCTTACAATAGATCTAACTGGATTTTGGGTAGTTAAAAATTTATATCTTTTAAAAGCAGAACAATTCTAAATTTCATGCTGGCCAGTTTAATCTGGTCAGTATTTTTTTGCTTTAAATTACCAAAAACATTTTTTAACATAATTAAATTCAATTAAATTTATTTAAAATGCAGGAATCTAGTCAGATATCTTTAATTATGGTAGTAGCATTTCTCATAAATGCTTTTTTTTATTTTTATATTATTTTTATTATACTAAATTTTATTACTAGGGGGAATTGTTAATGTTAGATTCATTACTTGCCATTAACGATGCAATTAATGGTATTGTATGGGGACCACCTTTTCTTATCTTATTAGTAGGTACAGGTGTTTACCTGACCTTCAGACTTAATTTCTTTCAATTTACTCATTTTAAATTATCCTGGGATCAGAGTTTTGGAAGGTACTTTAGTAAAGAAGCAGAAGACGAAGGTGGAGTATTAAGCTCTTTCCAGGCCATCAGTTCTGCTATGGCGGCTACGCTAGGCGTAGGTAATATAGCCGGTGTAAGTACTGCCTTATCACTTGGTGGTCCAGGAGCAATCTTCTGGATGTGGGTCTCAGCTCTATTCGGAATGGCCACTAAATTTGCAGAAGCTCAACTAGGTATTAAATATCGTGAAGAACATGGAGAAGATGATTTCACAGGTGGAGTAATGTATTACATTCAAAATGGTATGGGCGGTAAATGGAAATGGTTAGCCGTTCTTTATGCATTCTTTGCTGGTATTGCAGCCTTTGGTATTGGTAATATGGTTCAGTCTAATACCCTGGCCCATGCAGCCGAAGATGGTTTTGCAGTACCAACCTGGATAACTGGTGTCATAGTAGTATTTTTTGTTGGTCTAGTTATTCTTGGTGGAGTTAAGAGAATCGGTAAAGTTGCTGAGAAGTTAGTTCCAATCATGGCTATCTTCTACTTCCTTGGTGGTGGCCTGATTATTATCTTAAATATCGGTGCTCTACCTGCAGTCTTTGCTGAGATCTTTTCTAGTGCATTTTCTGGCTCTGCAGCCTTTGGTGGATTTGCCGGTGCATCGGTCAGAATGGCAGTTCGCTTTGGTGTAGCCCGTGGTGTATTTTCTAACGAGGCCGGTTTAGGTGCCGCTTCAATTATTCATGCCCAGGCTAAAAACAAACCTACCCGTCAGGGTATGTGGGGTATCTGGGAAGTTATAATTGATACATTAGTTGTTGGTACAATTACTGCTCTAGTAATTCTACTTACTGGTGCTTTAGAAACAGGAACAACAGGAGCTGTCCTGGCTTCTGAAGGATTTACAATGGGCTTACCTGGCCCAGGCGGCTACATTATCAATATTAGTATTATAGTCTTTGCTTTTACAACTATGCTTACCTGGAGTTTTTATGGCGAAGAAAGTTGGAGATATATCTTTGGTAAAAAGATTGTAATGCCATATAGAATTGTTTTCTTAGGTTTACTCTTTGTTGGTGCTATTGGTGCTCTTGAACCTATCTGGTTATTAGCTGACACCTTAAATGGTTTAATGGCAGCTCCTAACTTAGTTGCTTTAATAGTTCTTGCAGGAGTAATTGTAAAAGAGAAAGACGATTATATGGATGAGCTTACACGATCAGCATAAAAAAATTTAATATTTAATACTAAAATGCCTGGGCAACCAGGCATTTTTTATTTAATTTAAACTCTCTGGCTTTATTTGAGAGGATTTTGTATTTTTATGTTGAATAAGTATATTGTGAAGCTTAATATTATTTTAGGGGGGCAAAATTATGTATACTAGAGTTTCATTATCAGATTTGCCAACACCATTAGAAAGATTATCTGAGATTTCAAGGATTTATGATAATGATTTTTATATTAAAAGAGATGATCTTGCCGGTCCAGAACCAGGTGGAAATAAAGCTAGAAAATTAGAATATATTTTAGGTGAAGTTAAAAAAGAAAATGCCAATCATTTGATAACTACTGGAAGTCCATTTTCCAATCACTGTAGGCTAACAGCAATGGCAGCTTTAAAATATGATTTAGATTGCACACTGGTATTAACAACTGATCAGAATCCCTCTGATATAAACTATAATGGCAACTATTTTATTTATGATCTTTTAGATGTTAAAATAAAGATTGTGCCAGGTAAAAAAAGAAAAGAAGCAATGGAAGCAGAGTATTATGAGCTAAAATCAGCAGGTAAAAGGCCTTATCTAATTGAAGCTGGAGGTTATGGTAATGCTGGTACCCATGGATATGTAGAAGCTGCCTCAGAATTAAAGGCTGATATTAATTTTCATCCTGATAGATTTGATTATTTATTCGTAGCATCAGGAACTGGAACAACTCAGGCAGGTCTTTTAATTGGTAATCATCTTCATCATATGGCAGAATCAATTATCGGTATTAGTGTTGAAGCAGATGAAAAATCTGGTAGTATGAAGATAGCAGATTGCATTGATGAATATTGCAAAGAAAATAACTTGCCAGCAGATATAATTAAACAGGATATTATTTTTATTGATAAATATAGAGGAAAAGGTTATGGAAATATAGATGATGAAGTAATTAAAATTATTAAAGAACTAGCAAAGAAAGAATCAATTCTTCTTGACCCTGTCTATACAGGCCAGGGGTTTCATGGAATGCTATCGTTTTTGCAGAATAATAATATTAGACGCAAAAAAGTTCTTTTTCTTCATACTGGAGGCCTACCAATTCTCTTTAATAATTCAGAAGTATTTAAATAAACCTAATAATTTTAAGTAGTTCAGGAGGAACAAGCCAATGAAATATCCTATAAATTTAATAATAGAAAATAATCAAAAGTTATCTCATGGAGGTAAAGATCATTTAGAATATCATGGTGAAGGAAAATTATATAAAAAAAATGATGCTATCTATCTCCGCTATAAAGAAGATATTCAGGGTATGGAGGCTGCTAAAATTACAATTAAGATTAAAGAATCAGAAGAGACTGTATTAATTAGAAGATCAGGCAATGGAATTGGAAGTTTTAAGCAGAATTTTAAAGCCGGAGAAAGTTGTGAAGATCTATATCATCATGTTCATGGTACAGTTGAACTAAAGACTTTTACAGATAAATTAGACTGTTATCTAGAAGATGGCGCAGGGGAGATTAATATTGTATATCAGTTATTTATCGGAGGCAAAAAAGTAGGAGTAAATGATTTAAGAATCTGTTTTCAGGAAATCAAATAATAGTATAAAAACCCCTGCCAGGGTTATGGCAGGGATATTTTTTATGGTTAATATCTATAAACAGCTCCTATCTCTATATCGTTAGGCATCTGCTCATCTGCGAGGAGATAAACCTTTCCCCCATTCAAGATAGTATTTAATACTGCATAATTGTAGAGATCAAAATCATGATCAGTTTCTTCTTCAATTATTGTGTCATTAGAGAGATCATAATTGCCCTTCTTATTTGCGGAACTTGATAGTAACAAGAATTCAACCTTACCATGAACTGTATCAGGTAATATTTTTTCAAGCTCATTCTCTGTTTTTTCACTGCTGATTAATTCCTTATATTTTTCAATAGCATTTTCTTTATCTTTATTTAATTCAGGAAGTATAACTTCTCTGGCCTGTTCAAAAATTTCGCCTTTTGTCATCTTTCCTGGACTACCTTTAACAAATACATCCAAAAGATTATCATAGCTATTTTCCTGCTTATAATAAGAATGGATTTCTTCAACACACATTAAAGCAAGAGGTGCACCAGATTGATTAAGATAGGGTGTTACGGCCTCATCGACAAGCCTAAAATATTGAAGTAAATCCTCTTCATTATCGCCTTCAACACCACCCTGGCCATGATAGATTCCTGTATCGCCACCAGTAGAGCTAGAAGCTCTCTGTATATTATCTTCAAGATCGCCAGTTTCAAATATCTCTTCAAAACTTGCTGGTAAATCTTCAAGTTCAATCTTTTGAATAATTTCATCATCACAGTAGAATATTCTTGTATTATTACGACTTAATGTTAAAAGATAGAAAATATTATCTTCAAAAACTGCCGGAGCTATTTGCCGGAAATCAAAATTCTCTCCAACTTTAATTTCTTCTTCAAATTTAACTGGAAGTCTGTATGATTTATATTGATCAGGAGAAATAAAGAATGCCAATCCCTGACTCTGATTATCAAGCCAGAAATTTTTATCATTCTCTAAACCCACCAGTGGCTCCAATATTTCATCAATTTCTTTATCGCTCATCCCCCAGTGTTCCTTCAACTTCTTTCTGGCAGATCTGGTGAGGTTCTTAAATCTAATTTTCATCTTATTGTAGGCATTTCCCTCTGATTTTTCAGTTGGCATATACATGCTAATGCAGGGTTGATTAGTTTCAGATATTAACTTCTTGACTTCTTCCTTAGTAATTTTATCCATCTAACACCCTCCTTAAACATATTCTGATACAGTCTTCAACTAATTAATACTCTGTTGTAATTATATTATAATATATGTTTAAATAATCTGCAATCTATAATAAAAATAAAAAACACCCCTGATATATAAATATATACTCAGGGGCATTTAAAATAAACTTTTACTTATTCATGTTTTTTGCAACTCTACCAACTCTGGCAGCAAGTCTTTTAACCATCTTCAATTCAGATTCATTAGGAAAACGACTACCATCTGGACCTGCAACAGTAGAAGGTCCATATGGGGAGCCACCCTGGAATTCAGTTTCATTTAATTCAGGATTTTGCCCATAAGGTGTACCGACAAAAATCATTCCTAAGTGAAGCATTGGTATTAAAGAGGAGAGGATAGTACTTTCCTGACCTCCATGTAAAGTATTACTGCTGGTGAATATACCTGTAACAGTATCTTCTAAATCTCCATTGGCCCATAATCCGCCAGATGTATCAAGAACCTGCTTAACCTGGGCAGGCATATTACCAAATCTCGTCGGAATTCCCCAGAGAATACCATCTGCATTCTTTAAATCCTCTTTAGTAACTTCAGGTATGTCTTCTTGCTCTTTTTGAGCTTTAACATATGCTTCCTGTTCTGACATTGCCTTTCTTGCTGATTCAAATTCAGGAACTTTAACCAATTTAACATTTATACCGTCAAGGTCTTTAGCACCATCTTTAGCTGCCTTTGCCATTTCAAAAGTATGTCCATAAGAACTATAATAGACAATTAATAATTCTGTCATTAATTTGGCCTCCCTGCTTATTTATTTATATAATTATAATTAATTTCTAAATTTAATTATATTCAATTTATCAGGGTTTTTCTGTAATTAACTTTACATTCACTGATTAGGGTTATTTTTGATTTCAGCTTTGTTTCTATACATGCGGTTGTCAGCTTTTTTAAAGATTAATTCAAGTGAATCATGACTATTTTCAGCAGTGGCAGAACCTAAAGCTAACATAATTTCTGGATCAATTGTTTTATTTAAATCATCCAGTCTGGAGTTGATTCTTTCAACTATTAATTTTGCCGATTCAAAATTTGTTTCAGGCAATAAGACAGCAAATTCATCTCCGCCTATTCTGGCAACAATATCTTCATGTCTGGTTGCATCATCAAGTACAGTTGCTGATAACTTTATATATCTGTCTCCAGTAGCATGGCCATAATTATCATTTATCTCTTTTAGATAATTAAGGTCAGCTACTATTATACTTATAGGATATTTTCTTGAATCATTTAATTTATCCATTTCATTTTCAAAATAGCGCCGATTATATAAACCTGTTAATTGGTCATGGAATGAAAGATATTTAATTCTGTCTTCTTCTTTTTTTCTATCAGAAATATCTTTATAAAAAGCATATATTCCTATTACTTCATCGCCTTGAATGATAGGATAGGCTACAATAGATACATTAATCATTTCCCCTGATTTACTCTCTCTAATTGTTTCATTGATATATATTTCTTCCCTGACTACCTGTTGAGTAGCTTTTTCACCTTCTTCTATGAGTTCTTCAGGTACTATAATATTATTGATATTGCTACCCTCAATTTCAGATTGTTTATATTCAAATAATTCTTGAAAGCTTTGATTAATTTTTATTACTCTTTCATTTGGGTCAAGTAAAACTATAGCATCAGGAGATCTATCAAATAACTGCTGGAGATAGGTCTGGTTCTCTTTTAAAACTGATTGGACCCTTTCTAATAATTCTTTTCTTTCTCTTAATCTTTCTTCAGTTTCTTTCTGTTTAATAATATTAATTAAAATATCACTAATGATTTCTAAGGTTCCAATCTCTGTCTGTGACCATTCTCTAGGCTTAATTGAATCTAATCCTAATAAACCCTGGAATTTTCCTTTAAAAATCAAAGGTATTATAAAACAGGCAGATATATTTTGAGAATCTAACATTTTACATAATTTTTTATTGTTTTTATAATAATCTTTTTCATCTTTATTTCTGACAATTATATTATTCATGTCTTTTAATTCTGGTAATAATAAATCAAGATTTAATTCTTTAAAATCATCTCTATTTTCAAAAATTAAATTCTTAATATCATTATCCTTACACCAATTATATATTTTATTTATTTCTTTTTCATTTTCATCAATCAAGTAAATATAACTATAATCAGCATTCATTATTAAACCTAATTCTTTTATTACTTCAGTCAGAGCAATATCTACTTCTTCATAATTATCAAGTCCAATAAATCTTCTTGAAATATCCAACACTTTTTCTTTTAATCTATTTTGATATTCAAGCTTATCTTCTAAAGCAATTCTGTCAGAGATATCGCGAGCTATACTAATTGCAAGCTTTTTACTTTCTATAGTAAATTGATGGCTGTTTATTTCAACTGGGATTATATCACCATTTTTAACAATGAATTTTCTTTTAAAAAAATAATTATCTTTTTCATTTAATTTTGGATTTACATTGTCCTCTACAGTAATATCCTTCGGGCTCATTTCGGTAATTTCATCATATTTATATTTGAGTTTTTCTAATACCACATTATTGACTGTCAAAAATTTTCCCAGAATACTATTATCCACACTGTGAATAAAGACCATATCATCAATATGATCGATAAATTTATCTATTTCATATTTAGTTTTGCTGGAAAATTTATTAGCTAAGCTCATAGTTAAAATCCTTTCATTTTGAAATTCAAGACTTTCTATTTAATTAATATTTAAATATTAAATTTAAAAGTCCTTCTTTTTAATTAAAAAATAATTTTTAGACTATGAACTATCTATAAAAATTGATATAATAAAATTAGTCAATTTAATACTTAATTTTTTATACAGGAGGCAGCAGTAATGCAGATAGTTATAGCTTTAATAACAATAATTTTTGTTTTGAATTTATTACAGATTTTAAAAGCAGTATTTTTTTCAGAAAAAAATTCGAATTATGGTTATTTTAAATTAATAAAAAAACCTATTAATATTGGTCATCGAGGAGCTTCTGGCTATTATCCTGAAAATACTATGCTATCTTTCAAGCAGGCACTGAAAATGGGAGCTAAAGGTTTGGAATTTGATCTTAAAATTACTTCAGATGAAAAAGTTTTAGTATTTCATGACGATGATACTTTAAGAATGACTGGAAAAGAGATTAATATAAATGATGTTGAATATAGTCAGATAAAAGATTTAAAAGTATTAGAGGCTGAAGGAGAAAAGATTCCTTTACTAAAAGAGGTTCTAAATAATTTATCTGATATACCGATGATCATTGAAATAAAGGATATAGGTAGCAATGTCATCGAAAATGTAGCAGAGGTTATCCAGGAGACAGATAGTCAGGGGCAGGTATTACTGGGCAGTTTTCATGAAAGTACAATCAATGGATTAAGAGAGGCTCTACCAGATGTACCTACTGTTGCCTGTGAAAGAGAGGCATTTTTATTTTATATCTTATCACATTTTGGTTTGGCTGGCTTTTTAAATTGGGATTTTGAAGGTTTTTCTATACCAACTAAGCATGGTAGATTACCGGTTTTAACTCCATTTTTTATTGCCGCAGCAAAGGCTAAAGGCATGGGGTTATTTATCTGGACGATTAATAATAAGAAGACTATGAAAAGATTAATTAAAATTGGAGTTGATGGGATTATGACTGATTATCCAGATAAGATGAAGGATATTTCCTGTTAG
>CAYONR010000058.1:0-8641 GCA_964405365.1 uncultured Halanaerobiaceae bacterium | reverse complement strand
TAAACCATTTTACTGTACCTGTGTAAATCATTTAAATATTCCTCCTAATTTATCTATTGGGCTATACTACTAGATTTTTGCCACCCAACAAAAAAATTATATCATAATAAATAATAATGTCAAGCTTTGTAAGCGAATATTTTAAATTAAATGTTAATTTATTCTCATTGAAGGGTTTTAAGTTTTGCCCTTGAAGAGTAATATAAAGGAGGAAATTAGTATGTTTAATAAACTAAAGAATAGTATAATATTTAAAATTAATTCGTTATTATTTATATCAATATTGATTGGTCTTATAATCATGGGGGCCTTTGTAGTTAGGACTATCAGGTCTGAACTGGAAGAGCTTGCTATTGAGAGAAATAATGAGGCAGTTAGTGCTTTTAAGGATGATCTTGACTCTTTCTTTTCAAATCAGGAAGATCTTTTAATTGCGACTTCCAATTTAGATTCTGTTCAAAATATAGAAGAGGAAGAGATGTTTGCTCATTTCAATTATGCGATAGATATCAATCCAGATCTTCTACATATATATTTGGGATCAGAAGATGGTGATATGTTTATTCGTCCTGATGTTGAGTTGCCAGAAGGTTTTGATCCCAGGGAGAGGCCCTGGTATCAGGAAGCAAGAGAAGTTAGCAAGGGAGAGGCAATTTGGACTGATCCCTATGTTGATGCAGGGACAGGGCAATTGATTATATCGGCAGCAGTGCCTGCCTATGATCAAAATGATGATTTTATAGGAGTTGTAGCTGCGGATATTTCACTTGAGTTAATGAGTAGTTTAGTTCAGACTTATGAAATTGGCCAGACTGGATATCCTTATATAACTACTAATGATGGAACCATAATAGCTCACCCAGATTCGTCTATGGTAGAATCGGAGTTTAATATTTCCGAGGTTTTTGATATTACAGGGATTTTAGGCACAGGAGAAACAGGGGACCTGGAGTATCAATATGAAGGTGTAGATTCTATTGCCTCATACACACCATTGGAACAGATTGATGCCACAGTCTTCGCTCAGATTAATCAGAATGAGGCCTTTGCATCTGCAACGACTTTAAGAAATATAATTGTGATAATTTCAATACTTGCTATTTTAGGTATTACAGTTGTTATTTCATATTTCATTAGAAAGCATGTTCTTAAACCGATTGTTAATCTTAATGGTTTAGTTAATAGACTTGCTGATTTTGATCTCCGTTTTGATGAAGAACATGAGGCAAATGAATATTTAGACTGGCAAGATGAAATCGGTGATATTACCAGATCAATCGCTGAGATGCAGCAGAATCTTTACGAGACGGTTGAAAGGGAGAGCAGGATATCTGATGATCTGGCTGCTTCCAGTCAGGAGCTATCTGCAAATAGTGAAGAGATTTCAGCTTCTGCTGAGCAGGTAAGTACTGCCATTGAGCAGGTTGCTTCAGGTGCAGAAGAGCAGTCAGCCCAGGTTGATGAGACTAAAAATATTGTTAGCTCGCTATCTGCTCAGATTAATTCTATTAATGAGACTGCCGAGAAGATGGAGAAGCAGGCTAAGAATGTAAGTGAGAGCATTGAAACCGGGAATAACGATGTTAATAATTCGATTAAACAGGTTAATCAGGTTAGCTCTAATGTTAAGGAAATGGCTGAGCAGATAACTGATTTAGAAAGGTTATCCCAGGAGATTGAAGATATTGTTGAACTTATCAGTGGAATTTCAGAACAGACTAATCTGCTTGCTTTAAATGCTGCAATTGAGGCGGCTAGAGCAGGTGAAGCCGGTAGAGGCTTTAGTGTTGTTGCTGATGAGATCAGGGAACTTGCTGAAGAGACTACTGCTTCAACTGAAAAGATTGATGATTTAATAAATGAAATTAAGAATAATATCAATAATACTGCCAATATGATGAATGAGAGTGAAGAAGTTGTAGATGAGAGTGTTTCTGCAATAGAGCATACTGAGCAATCATTTGCTCAGATAGATCAGGCAGTTGGGAGTTTGAATGCTTATATCGATGAGATTTCTGAGAAGAATCAAAAGATGATCGAGAATAATAAGCAGGTCAATGATGCAATTGAGGAGATTGCCAAGGTTAGCGAAGAAGCTTCTACTAATGCTGAAGAGGTTGCGGCTTCCAGTGAGGAACAGGCTGCTTCTACCCATGAGATAGTCAGTGCATCTGAGGACCTTGCTGAGATGGCATCAGAACTAGCTGAGATTGTTGACCGGTATCAGTTATAAATTTAGAGAATTGAAATTCATTTAAAGGCCCTGCAAATTTATTGCAGGGTTTTTCTTTGAACTACCTGAATATTTACTTTTGAGTTTCTGGTCTGATATAATTAAAGATGAAGATATTTTAATGCTGAGAAGTTTCTAGTGGGAAAGTTAATTGTCGGAGGAATCCCGTAGGAGCATTAAAGCAATCCTGTAGTTAAATTAGATTGGCTCTGTTGTCGAATTGATCGTATTTAGACCGTATTTAAATTAAAGAAAAGCTAGATTAATTTAATAGCTGTTAGCTGTCTCGATTGGAGGTATAATGCCAGTCGAGATTTTTTATTAGTTAATAATTAGTTTATTTTTGTAAATTGCAGGAATATAGTGAATTGCCTTGAATATTATATACAAGGGAAAATGCTAATTGATATTATTAAAGATAATTAATAAATAAGGAGTTGGATACGATGAGTCAGTTGATATTTGAAAGTAGCTGGTCGCCATATCTTGTGGGTGCTTTAATAGGTATTTTAAGCTGGTTCTCTTTTATAATTTCGAAAAAACCTCTTGGAACTTCAACTTCCTATGCTCGAGGTTCTGCCAGGCTGGGTTCGGTTTGCTGTGGAGCTGCTGTTTTTGACTGGAAATATTATCAGCAGTACAAACCTGAACTTGAATGGCAGTCGATGCTGGTGATAGGAATTGTAATAGGTAGTTTTATTTCAGCAGTTCTTTCTGGTCAGTTTAATCTCTCTTTTATACCTTTAACTGAATTTGAATCTGTTTTAAATCAGAATATACTGGGGAGGATTTTTTCTGCCTTTGCTGGCGGGATTATGCTAGGATTTGGAGCTCGCTGGGCTGGCGGTTGCACCAGTGGCCATGGTATAAGTGGTGCATTTCAGCTAAGTATTGCCAGTTGGATAAGCTTAATTATGTTTTTTATCGGTGGCGTTGTAACTGCACTTTTAATTTTTTAATTAAGGCAGGTGAATATAAATGGAAAGTAAGGCTAGATTGATGAAAGGTCTTGGCACCGGGATTGTCTTTGGCTTTCTGCTCCACCGTGGTGGGGTAACTGATTATAATGTGCTTGTGGGTCAGTTAGTTTTAGAGGATTTTACTGTTGCCAAGATAATTTTAACGGCGATTATTGTTGGGATGATAGGTGTTTATCTCTTAAGTGATAGAGATATTATTGAGCTTAAGCCTAAATCTGGTTCTTTAAGGCGGACGATTCCTGGAGGTTTGATTTTCGGTGCTGGTTTTGCGCTGCTTGGTTATTGTCCAGGAACTATTGCTGGAGCAATTGGCGCAGGCAGTATAGATGCCTTAATTCCAGGACTTTTAGGAATTTTTACCGGGTCTTTTTTCTTTGCAGCTTTCTATGAGAAATTTAGTGATTCGATAGAGAAGAATAAATTTGAGATTGATACATTTCCTGAATTATTGAAGGTTAATCATTGGAAGGTTATTATTCCATTATCAGTGGTGATAATTTTGTTTTTGGTCTGGCTAGAAAGTATAGGTTTATAAAATGAATTTTGATATAGCCTTAACTCTGATAATACTGGTAACTACAATAATATTATTTATTACTGAGGCCTTTCGGGTGGATATCATTGCAATTCTAGTAATGTTGACTCTTGGCTGGTCAGGATTGATTACACCTGCTGAGGCTTTTTCAGGTCTTTCTAGTAATGCTGTTATAGCTATAATTGCAATTATGATTATAGGCTATGGGCTGGAGCAGTCTGGAGTAATGCAGAATTTAATCAAGCCTTTACTGGCTATTGCCGGCAAAAGTGAAAAGAAGCTGACTGTTATTCTTTCTTTATCTGCTGGGGCAGTATCTGGCTTAATGCAGAACATTGGTGTTATTGCTTTGTTTTTGCCAGTTGTTCGGAAGATGACTAGGAAGTTAAATATATCTTTAAGAAGGGTATTGATGCCAGTTGGTTTTGCAGTTATTTTAGGTGGAAACCTAACTATGGTTGGAGCCGGTAATTTGATTATTCTTAATGATCTTTTAATTCAGCAGGGGGCAGCACCATTCAACCTTTTTTCAGTCTTTCCGATTGGGCTGGGGGTTTTATTATTTGGGATCGGCTATTTTTATTTTTTCGGCGGTAGGGTTTTACCTGAAGATAAGAGGAAGGAAGAGAGCTTCTGGGATCGACAGAAGAAATTAATTTCTAACTGGGAGCTGGCAACTACTGTTCATAGTTATATAATCTCTGAAGACTGTGGGCTTTTAAGTAAGACTCTGGAGGAATCAAATCTCTGGTCAGATTATAATCTTTATCTTTTGGCTTTAAAAGAAGATGATGATATTTCATTTGCTCCCTGGCGCTTCACTAGATTTGCTGCTGGTCAGAAGGTGATTATTATGGGAGAAGAAGATGATTTGCATGAATTTGCTGAAGATTATAACTTAAGCTCAGAGGAAGAATATGATAATTATATAGATCATAATGAGCTTGAAGATACGGCTTTTGCTGAGTTAATGATACCCCCTCGCTCTGATCTTGCGAGCAGTTGTATAAGGAATATTGCAATCAGAAAAAATTATTTTGTAAATCCTGTCCATTTGATTAGAGGAGATAAAGAAATTGGTGGTGATTTTTCTGATTTTACTTTAAGGCCAGGGGATACATTGGTTGTTTATGGTCCTGAAGAGAATATCAGGCAGCTAAAGTCTGAGACTGACCTTGTTCTTCTGACCTCTCTTCAACCCAAGAAAACTGAAGGAAATAAACCATTTATTGCAGTTGGATCATTTTTGCTATCTATTTTATTGATAATTTTGGGCTTTGATTTAGGGTTGGCTTTTTTCACTGGAGCAGTGATTATAATTTTATCTGGGATTGTAAAGCTGAATGAGATTTATCAAGCAGTTGACTGGAAGACGGTATTTCTGTTGACTGGATTGATTCCTTTAGGAATAGCTATGGAAAATACCGGGGCTGCTCAATATCTGGCTAATCTGATAATTATGCCGCTTCAGGATGGCCCGGTTTTTTTAATACTCTTAGCTGTGGCACTGCTGGCCAGTATCTTTACATTATTTATGTCAAATGTTGCTGCTACGGTTGTGCTGGTTCCACTGGTAATGATCATTGGCAATCAGATAGGGATTGCTCCAAGAGGGCTTGCCTTGCTGGCAGCTGTTTCAGCTTCGAATTCATTTGTTTTACCGACCCATCAGGTCAATGCCTTCTTTATGTCAACAGGGGATTATAAAAGCAGTGATTATCTGAAGGCAGGAGGTTTCTTATCATTGATCTATATTTTTATTGCAAGTCTGATGGTTTATCTATTTTATATTTAAACTAATAAAAAGGAGTGGTTATTAATGTTATTTGAAAAAATTAAGTCACCTGGAATCGCACATATTTCATATCTTATTGGTGATGGCAATGAGGCTGTTGTGATTGATCCGAGAAGAGATATTGATATTTACTTAGAAAAGGCTGTTGAAGAAGGCTATAAGATTACTAAGATCTTTGAGACCCATCGTAATGAAGACTATATTATCGGTTCAACTGAACTTAAGGCAAAGACCGGGGCTGAGATCTGGCATGCAGATAAGATGCTTGATTATCAGTATGGTAAGCCTGTTCAGGATGGCCAGGAATTTAAAGTCGGAAGTTTAAAAATAGAGGCTATGCATACTCCGGGTCATACTCCTGGTTCGATGAGTTATATACTTTATGGCTATGAAGGTGAGCCCTGGATGGTCTTTACTGGAGATGCCCTATTTGCCGGTGATGTAGGTAGGATTGACTTTTTAGGCGAGGAGAATTTAGAAAAGACCGGCAGCTGGTTATATGATTC
The DNA here is from genome assembly GCA_964405365.1 of uncultured Halanaerobiaceae bacterium. Classification (GTDB taxonomy): domain Bacteria; phylum Bacillota; class Halanaerobiia; order Halanaerobiales; family Halarsenatibacteraceae; genus Halonatronomonas. Next base: position 2,592 of record CAYONR010000058.1, on the reverse strand, counting down.
TATTTTCAATAAGATTTTGCCATTAGGCGATGAAGTTATTCTCTGCCCTGCCCATGGTGCCGGATCAGTCTGCGCATCAGCGATTGCAGAGAGGGATTGGACAACCGTTGGGATAGAAAGAAAGTTAAACCCTAAACTCCAGGTAGATAGCAAAGAAGAATTTATTGATCTCCATGGTAAGATGCTGGAATATCCGCCTTACTTTAAGAATATGGAAGAATCGAATTTGACCGGGGGAGAGCCTTTAGCTGATTATGAGAAACCTGCTGCTTTATCACCTGGTGAATTTGCTGAGGCGATGGAAGATGATGATACTTATATTATTGATGTTAGAATGGAAGTAAGTTATGCATCGGCTCATGTGCCTGGTTCAATTTCTATTCCGTTACAGAACCTTCCAAGTTTTGTTGGCTGGTTTATTCCAGTTGGGGCTAAGATTTTGCTGGTTACTGAAGGAGAGTATCCAGAAAAGGCAATTAAGCATCTATATAGAACTGGTTATGATAATATAGTTGGCTATTTAAGTGGCGGGATTATTAGCTGGCATATGGTTGGCAAGAAGAGTGCCTCAGTTAATACTGTTACTGTTGATAAGCTCTGCACCTTGCTTGATACTGAGCATGAGGAGCGGTTTATACTTGATATCCGCTCTGAAGATGAAATTGAGTCTGAGGGAGAGATCCAGGATGCTGAGCATATCCATTTGACCCAGTTACCTGAGCATTATGATCAGTTACCAGAAGATAAGCCATTATATATCTTCTGCGGTAGCGGTCTGAGATCAATGACTGCAGCAAGTTTACTGCAGAATGAAGATTTTATTAATCAGAGAGTAGTATTAGGAGGTCTGATCGCCTGGAATTCAACAACTTGTCCGATTGTATAAATATTTATGTAAAAACACAAATAATTTAGCGGCCCTTTTGGGGCCGCTTTATAATTCTAGAAATCATCTAATATATCTTTAAGGTGAGTTAAACTGCCTGAAGTTATGCCATATCTAGGTATTGATATTTTATCTAAACCAGGATTATAAGGTCGGTCCTCTAATTTAAAGATTAGCTCAAAACCAAGATCTTTTGCGATTTTTTCGGCCTCTTCAGTATAATAGCCATATGGCCAGGCAAGAGAAGTCAAATTATTTACTTTATCAAGTTGATCTTCAATTAGATCTCTAGAAAGTCTTAAATCTCTTCTGATTCTACAGGTATATTCGTCAGTGCATTCGCTATTTAACTGGTATATAGCCGGTTCTTCATCTTCAAAATAATGTAAGTTGTAACTATGGGATCCGAAGTTGATTACTGGTGAGTTATTATTGAGTTTAACCATATCTGTAAAAGATAATCTATCAGAATAGACTGGCTGTCTTTCCAGACCAGGCATACTGCTTATTATAGGAAAGACGATGGCCGGAAAGTTATATTTTTTTAATACTGGATAGGCATATTCATAAAATGAATAGTAGCCATCGTCAAAGGTTAAGAGAATAGATTTTTCTGGAAATGAACTTTCTTCATTATATTTAATGAATTGGGTTTCACTGATTATATTATAATCATTTTCGTATAAATACTTCATCTGATTGTTAAAATCTGAAACAGTCATTTCTGCTGAACTTGCTGGCCCTTCTTCAACAAAATGATGGTAGGTAAGAACAATAACATCGTTATTTCCCTCAACATTAGAAATAATAAAAAAGGTGAATAAAAAGATTAAGAATATAGTTGTTGGAATTTTTATTTTCATAGCTTATTCACTCCTTGTTTTTCTTTTCTATAATTATTATAATTAGAAAGTGTGAAGCAATTATGAATTTGTAATTAAAAATGTTAAAATGTTATATACATGATTGCACTGCGAAAAGTCTAAAATAATTCAAAAAATAAAAATCTAAAAAATTAAATATTGGTCTTAGGACATTTGTCCGCTGATATCTGAAAAAAATTATTCCAGGAGTATATAATTAAAGCTGAGATGCACCTTTTAGGTGCAGACTTATGGTGTTGATTCCATTTTCAATGACCTGACCAGTTGTTTTAAGTTTTAACCGATCATTTTATACAGACTACTGCATTTAGCTTTGACCAGTCCTGTTACTTTAAGTTTATCAAGACCCTGTGCTCTTTTGAGAGCAGAGAATGTTCCTTCAACTGCAGCTCTTGAATTTTTGATCTTTTGATATTCTTCACCGGCTAGTTTTGCTCTTAATTTATCTCTATCATGTCTATTTTGAGTAAAGCGAACAGTCATTGATTTTTTCTGTTCACTGACAGGACACTTTGTTCTAAATTTACAGTCTTTACAAGTTTCTTTTTTAAACCAGGCTGCATAGGTGTCACTACTTTCTAGATGCTTATCTCGCTCAGGATGCTGACCAATTGGACAAGAGATAATTCCCTGTTTCTCAGACACCTCAAAACCAGCGGTAGAATATTTAGGGTTACTACCGGTCAGTTCAGTTGGAATAATTTCAGTCTCAGTTTTTAAAGCTGACTTAATAGAATCAGAACCATAATATGCTCCATCAACCACCAGTTTATTAAGTGGGGCTTTCTGATTGATATTTTCAAGTCGGTTATTTAAAAAATT
>CAYONR010000057.1:334-8643 GCA_964405365.1 uncultured Halanaerobiaceae bacterium | reverse complement strand
AAATAGAAAAAGCCCTGCTTCAAAAAGCAGGACAGCTCTTTAATTTTCCATGAATATATGAGCGATGTCTGCCATAGAATCAGTTAAATGTTCAATATCTTCAATAGCTTCTAAATAAATAATTCCAGCAGTCGGATCACATGTGCCCTCTTTTAACCTTTCAAGATGAGCGGCTCTATATTCTAATTGTAGACTATCCATCTTCTTCTCACCATTTAATAGTTTTGGAATAAGATCATAATCTTCCTCTTCTATTAATTGCTGACTTTTTCCCAGTAGATCATCGATAAATTCTATTATATCATCAATTGTCCTATTAGCTTCATCAGAGAATTCAAGCTTATTTTCTGAAATATAATATGTTAAATCAGCAAGGTCATCTGCATCATCAGCCATACTTTCAATCGAATCAATTAATGCTATGTAAAAATCTCTATAACGGATATCTTCTTCAGATAATCCTTCTCTTGAAAGTGAAGTTAAGAAATACAATAGATCTTCTTCAATCTCATTAATTATCTCCTCTTTTTTTACTACCTGATCAGCAAGTTTAGTATTCCCGGTTTTAAAGGCCTCCATTGATTCATCTATCATATCTTTAGTTATGTCATGCATTCTTAGAGCCTCTTTTTTAACCTGTTCTATAGCTAAACCTGGAGTTGAAAGCATTCTTTCATCAACAAAGGTCAAACCTCTTTTTATCGATAAATCTTCACCTGGCACAATTTTATAAAGTAATTTCTCAATAAATCCTATAAAAGGAAACCATATTATCGTATTTAAGACATTGAAAATTGTATGAGTATTTGCCAGCATCCGCTCGGTACTTCTTTCTGTTCCAAAAACATTAAATATCTGAAGCATGGCGTTCTCAAGTCCAGATAGGAAACCAGGAATAACATATATAAATAATAAAAAAACCAGTGAACCTAAAACATTAAAAATAAAATGTGCAGCTGCAGTTCTTTTACTGGTTAAATTCGCCCCTAAACTGGATAAACCTGCTGTTACAGTTGTACCAATATTAGTCCCTAAAATAATCGGGATTGCCACCTGGAAATTTATTGCACCTACTGAGACTAAACCGAGTAAAATACCAAATGAAGCTGTACTACTCTGGACAGCTATTGTCACTAAAATACCAATAACTACCCCTAAAACAGGATAAACAGCAAACTGTTCCATTAAATTAGCGAACGCTACTGAATCTCTCAATGGTCTCATTGTATCGCTCATTGTATTTAACCCAAGAAATAATATTCCAAAACCTAATATAAACTGTCCGATATATTTCATTTTTTTACCTTTGCCAAACATATATAAAATTACGCCAAGCGCTATAGCATGAAAAGCATAATCTCCTAATCTAAAAGAAATTAACTGTGCAGTTATAGTAGTGCCAATATTAGCTCCCATTATAACACCAATAGACTGAGCAAGTGTTAATAACCCGGCATTGACAAAACCTATTACCATCACAGTAGTTGCACTACTGCTCTGAATTATAGCTGTTACTCCAGTTCCAACAAGTATTCCTTTTATAGGTCTATCAGTTAGTGAAGCCAGGAGATGACGCAATCTTTTACCTGAAACTTTCTGTAAACCTTCACTCATCTGTTTCATACCATATATAAATAAACCAAGACCGCCTAATAGACCTATCAACATCGAAGTATCCAAAAATATCTCTCCTTTAGCGGGTATATTTATCTGCCACCGAAGAGGCTGCATAAGCTTCTGGCTTAATTAAAGCTTCATAACCACTCCCAACTACCATGCCAACCACTTCTTTTATAATCGTACTAGTTGGTCCGTTTTTGCCAACATCAACATGTATCTCTACCTCTATATCTTCGTCTAATTCTGTCTCTTCAGATAACATTCTAGTTATCTTACTGGCAACTTCAAGGCTACAGGAGACCTCATAAAAAATTCGCTGTTTAAAACCTCCCTTAGTTTTAACTTTTCTTCTATGATAAAAGAACCTGCCTCCATGGCCCACTCGATAAATAACTATCGCTGTCACAAAAGATGAGCTCGGATCATTGGGTTGAGAATCAGTTCCTATAATTAACTTATAGGCATGCTCAGGCTGGTCCTTAATAAAATCAAGGACAAAGTCATATGTTTCTTTTAAAGTCAACCTGCCATCAGTAGGACTAATAAACTCCATATAATCACCGACTCTTTAAAGTAATTTTGCTAATTCATTGCTCAACTTAATAACTCTTTGAATAGATAATTTTTCACCACGAATTTTAGGGTCAATTTCAGCACTGGCAAGGGCCTCATCTACCATATCTCTTGGGAAGTCAACTTGAGCAGCTTTTGATAGAGAGTTCCGAATTATTTTTCTCCTCTGCTGAAACATAGCTCTAACAACTTTAAAAAATATATCTTCATTATCAGCTCTCTCTGGGTGGGGATTTTTTAGATCCAGAGTTATAATTGCCGATTCAACTCTAGGCTGTGGAACAAATACTTCTGGAGAGATATAATGCTGTATCTCCGCCGCTGCATAATACTGGACTGCAATACTTAAAGTACCATAATCCTTCCCTCCAGGATCAGCAACTATTCTCTCAGCAACCTCTCGCTGAACCATTAAGACCATCTTCTCTGGCCTGGTCTCTCTTTCTAAAAACAATCTGATTAAAGGACTGGTTATATTATAAGGCAAATTTGCCATTAACTTATAATCAAAATCTTTAAACTTATTTTCTTTTATTAGTTTTTCCAGATCGTATTCAAGAATATCAGCTTCAACCAGTGAAAAATTATCAAACTCAGAAAGTTCCTGCCTTAAGATTGAACAGAGCTCTCTATCTTTTTCAACTGCCAGCAACTGCCCATCTGGAATCTCTTCTAAAATTCTTATAGTCAAGGCCCCTAACCCTGGTCCAACCTCAATAACATTATCATCTCTTTCCAGGCCAGCATTTTCAATTATTATGTCAAGAATATTGCCATCGACTAAAAAGTTCTGCCCAAAAGACTTTTTAGCATATAAATTATACTTTTTTAATAAACTCTTTAGGCCAGTCGGGCTTACAGGATCAAATTCATCATTTTTTTTCATTATTTCCTTTGCTCCCAATCAACCAAAATAAATAATTTCATTAATAAACACCTCTTAGAATTTAAACTAATGTAACAAGACCATATTTCAATGACTTAATAACAGCCTGAGTTCTATCATTTACATCAAGTTTCCTTAAAATATTACTTACGTGATTTTTGACTGTTTTCTCACTTATATAAAGCTCTTCAGCAATTTCTCTATTACTCATCCCCCTTGCCAGAAGACCTAACACTTCATGTTCCCTATTACTTAATAACTCATTATAATCTGTCGGTTGTTCGCCATCAGTATCAATATCCTGGGCAACTGTTCTAGGAAATACTGTTTCTCCATCCAGTACTCGCCTTATAGCATCCTGTAACTCTTCTGATGTAATATCTTTTTGAATAAAACCTTCAGCCCCAGCAGAAGTCACCTTATAAATATACTCTTCATCATCATGAATCGTTAGAATTATTACTTTCACTTCTGGACTTATCTCTTTAATTTTCCTAATTGCATTAATTCCGTTCATTCTAGGCATATTCAAATCCAGTAAAACTAAGTCTGGTAAATGTTCCCTTACTTTTGAGACAGCCTCAAGACCGTCACCTGCTTCACCTACTATCTCAATATTATCAAATAGATCCAGCAGTTTACAAATTCCTTCACGAACTAACTCATGGTCATCTGCTACTAATACTTTTGTCTTTGTCATTTAAAATCACCCTTTCCTTTCTATATCCAGGGGAAGAACAATATTAATTCTAGTTCCTTTACCTGGTTCTGAACTGATCTTAAAATCTCCCTGAAGAAGTTTACAACGTTCCTTCATAGATATTATACCATATGAATTTTCAAAGTCATCATTTTGATCAAACCCTCTTCCATCATCAATAATCAATATCTTAATATCGTTTCTAGTAAACTCTATCTGAACCCGGCCACTATTCGCATCAGAATGTTTTCTCATATTCGTTAAAGCTTCTTGAACCAGCCTGAATATAGTGATTTCATAAGAAGAAGGTAGTGTTCTCTCTTCTCCGCGGATCATTAACTCAACCATAATGCCTGTTTCAGTAGTGAAATCATCAATATATTTTCTTAAAGTTGGAACCAACCCTAAATCATCTAATGACATCGGTCTTAAATCATAAATAATTTTTCTTATATCTTTAACAGATGATCTTACAATATCCTTAAGGTCATCCAGTTCATTTATTGCCTGATCTTTATCCTCTTTTAAAATCTGCTGAACTACCTCAGTTCTTAAAACCAAATTCGCCATTGACTGGGCAGGACCATCATGGATTTCTCTTGCTACTCTCTTTCTCTCTTCTTCTTGAGCCTGAATTATTTTAAAAGCAAGCTGTTCTCTATTTCTTAAGTCATCAAATTGATCATTAATATCAACCAGCTCACCATCTAGAAAATCTTTGACAACCCCCATTCGGCTAACAAGACTTTCTGCTTTACTATTGGTTTTCTCCATTTTTTTATATCTTTCTTCTAATTCCCTTCTTCTTTGCTGTAATTGTTCTTCTTTCTCTCTTAATACTGCAATTTCAACTGAAGTATCTTCAGCAAGTTCGTAAACCTTTTTAATCTCTCTTTCTGAATACCTTTCAAATTGCTGACTAACTTCCATCAGTCTTTGCCTTGCCTCTTTATTTTCTTTCTCCTTACTATCTAACTTATCGATAACCTCATCAATCTCCTGCTGAATCAGCAAAAGTTCATTTTTTATATTATCAAGCTCGTCTCTTGATGATTCAGCTATAGCAAATACATCCTGAGTACTGTCTTCTATAAAAGAGACTGTCTTGGACAGAATATCTTCTAAATTATTCCCCAGATTATCTGAATCAGCCAACATAAACACCTACTTTCTAGGTCACTGGATTTTCAACTTCTCCTCCTGTTAAAGCTGCAACTAAATCTGATGCCGCTTTTTCCGCCAGTTCATACCGGGCTTCTTTTGATGCACTTCCTATATGGGGAGTTAAAATTACATTATCAAGTTCTAGTAACCCTGATTCTACCTCAGGTTCATTTTCAAATACATCTAAAGCAGCACCAGCTATAACACCATTTTTCAAAGCTTCTACCAAAGCTTTCTCATCAATTATTGGTCCCCTACCTGTATTTATTATATATGCTGTTTCTTTCATTATTTGTAGTTCTTCTGTACCAATCATATGATATGTTTCAGAATTCAATGGAGCATTTATAGTTATATAATCTGACTCAGCTAATAATTGAGGTATATTTTTATATTCAACCCCCAACCTCTTTTCAGTTGCAATAGATAATTTATTTCTTTTATTATAAGCAATTTCCATATCAAAACCAGCAGCTTTTCTGGCGACAGCCTGACCTATATCACCAAAACCGATAATACCAAGTTTTTTACCGTAAATATCATTACCCATTAGCAACATTGGTCCCCAGTCATCAAATTTCCCAGCTCTTAAAAATTTATCTGCTTCAACTACTCTTCTAGCAACTGCCATTAATAAAGCCCAGGTCAGTTCAGCAGTAGCTTCTGTTAAAACTTCAGGAACATTGGTAGCTATAATTCCTGCTTCTTTTGCAGCTTCAACATCTATATTGTTATAACCTACAGCCAGATTACTTACTGCCTTTAAATTCGGGCATGCTTCTATTAATTCTCTATCAATCTTATCACTTAACATCACCAGAGCCCCATCTTTATCTTTTAAATTTTCAATGAGCTTATCCTTTGAAAGCTGTTCATCTTTTTCATTAACTGTCACATCGCAACTATCTTCTAGAATATTCATTCCAGTTTTTGGAATGACTCTACTTACATAAACTTTTGGTTTGCTCAAGTTATCACTCCTATAATCTTTCTGTCTTATAATCTTTTGCTTTTTCTTCACCACGGATAACTCTTAAACCACCAGATGCAAGATGTTCCATCTCTTCTGCCCCAGGATAAATAAAGACAGGAGCCAGATAGGAAACCATCTCTTCAATAGCATCTGTAAGATAATCAGAATTAGCAAGTCCTCCAGTTAAGAATATCCCATTAACATTACCTTTTAAAACTGCTGACATTGCACCAATCTCTTTTGCAATCTGATAAACCATACCATCATAAACAAGCCTGGCTTTCTGATCACCAGAAGTAATTCTATCTTCAATCTCTCTGCCATCAGCTGTTCCTAAATAAGCAGTAAGACCGCCTTTACCAACTAATTCTTTTTTAAATTCTGATTGTGCCGGTTCATTTTCAAAAACATAATTCACTAAATCAAGAGCAGGCAATGTCCCAACCCTTTCAGGTGAATAAGGCCCTCCCTGATTTGCATTATTTACATCTATAATTTTACCATCTTCAAGGGCAGCAATTGAAATACCACCACCTAGATGAACTCCTATCTGATTAATTTCATCAAAATTTTCATTTAAATCAGCAGCTACTTTTCTGCCAACTGCCTTTAAATTTAAAGCATGTGACTGACATTTTCTTGGTAATTCTGGCAAACCAGAAAGTCTAGCTATTGGCTTAAATTCATCAACAGCAACTGGATCAACTATATATGCCGGCACACCCGCCTTTTCAGAAAAATTATATGCAATAATGGCAGCTAAATTAGAGGCATGTTGACCATTTTTTCCTGCCTTCAAATCTTCAATAATATCTTCTCCAACTAAATAAGTTCCTCCAGGAATAGGATCAAGTAATCCACCTCGAGCAACAAAATAATCAAAATTCTCCAGATTATAACCTGCTTCTTTACAGGCTTCTAATATTAACTCCTGCCTCCAGCTTAATTGATCAATTATCTTATTGAATTTATCTATATCAGTTCTCGAATGGTTCAATGTCTCTGACCATTTCTCCTTCTCACCATAAAAAACAGCTAACTTGGTCGAAGTTGAACCTGGATTAATTATTAATGACTTTTCCAAAAATCTCACCCCATTTGATTATTGTTTAACTCATTTAAGGCTTTAGCCGGCCAATTTCTATCTTTCAACTGAGCCCGACCAACACCAACCAGTTCTGTTCTCCCAGAAACCAATAACTCTTCAGCATAACTTGCTGTCTTTACTCCACCTGCAATTAAGATCGGCGGCAGATTAGCTTCTGTAATATTGTCTTTAAATGCATCTGCCAGATAAGCAGTAAATCCTTCCTGCCCTTCATCTAATGCACCGTAACCTTTTAAACCTCCAGATAAATCCAATAAATCTATAGAGTCAAGATATGGCATAATTCCTTCTGCTGCTTCAACTGGATTTAAACCCCCTTCATCAAGATCATCTGAACCTAATCTGATAGCCAGAGGAAAACCCTTGCCAATAACTTCTCTAACAGATTCGATAACCTCTCCAATAATTCTAAATCTATTATTTAAAGAGCCTCCATATTCATCTTCTCTCTTATTTGTCAGAGGAGATATAAACTGATTTAATAAATATCCATGAGCAGCATGAATTTCAATCAAGTCAAATCCTGCCGCTTCAGCAATTCTTGCTGATCTAGCATATAACTCATGCAATTCATTTATCTTTTTTCTGGAAAGCTCTTCAATACTATAATCTACTTCAAGACCAGGTGGTTTAACTCCAGATGGAGAATAAGAATTACAGCCAGTAATTTCTGGATCAGATTTAGCCCCTGCATGAGCAAGTTGGATACCTGCAGCCGATCCTGCTTCTTTTATTAAACTGGCAAGTTTCGTTAAACCATCTAACTTACTCCCATCGTTAATCGCCAGTTGATTTTCACTGGCCATCCCGGCTTTATCAATATAACTATGTTCAACCATTATTAAACCATTTCCTGTTCTATCTCTATAATAATCCAGTAATTCATCGGTGATTCTGCCATCATTAGTTGCCTTTCCGCTTGCTAATGGCGGTAACACAATCCTATTTTTTAAAATCAAATTATTTATTTTAATAGGAGTCAATAATTTAGAAGTTTCTGGCATCTATTTTGCCTCCTTTAGAAATTCAGCTAGATCATTTACTGCATCCTTTTCATCATTACCTTCTGCTCTAATAATTATTCTATCTCCCTTACCTGCAGCAAGGGCTAGCAAACTAATTATACTTTTGCCATTAGCTGGTTCCCCATCATGAACTATTTCTATTTCAGAATCATATTTTCCTGCACGCTCAACAAAACTAGCCGCCGGCCTCGCATGCAGGCCGTATTTACTTGTAATTTTTATCTCTCTTTCATACATCCTTATTTCCCCCTGACAAATCC
>CAYONR010000057.1:0-324 GCA_964405365.1 uncultured Halanaerobiaceae bacterium | reverse complement strand
TTGCATTATACTATATCCAAAACAATTTTCACTACGATATTATATAGATTTTTCATATCTCTTTACTTCTAACTATCAAATCCAGTTAATTCTCTAAATGTTTCAAAGATATCTTTAGTTTCTGCTCCAACTTTTCCATCTCCAACAACTTTATCATTTATTTGAACGACTGGCATAATTTCAGTAGTAGTTCCAGTTAGAAAAACCTGGTCTGCATTCAACAATGTATAGTATGGAATGCTTTCTTCTTTTATTTCATAATCTAATTCAGGAGCCAACCTATCAATTACTGTCTGTCTGGTTATACCATTTAAAATATAGTTT
>CAYONR010000056.1:0-8701 GCA_964405365.1 uncultured Halanaerobiaceae bacterium | reverse complement strand
ACTCTGGATGTTATTTCGCTTAATGTCTGGTTATCTTCCATGATATCCAGGTCATAATCTGGTTTGATATTGAAAAGGTTAAGTACTTGATCTAGCATTTCTCTATGCTGAGCTGTAACTGTTAAAACAGTATCTATATTTTTTTCATTTTGTAAGGCTTTAACAACTGGAGCCATTTTAATGGCTTCTGGTCGTGTGCCAAAGATCGGCATTATTTTTAATTTATCCATTTTTAATCACCTGCTTAATTATTAAAATATCATAGTTAATCCAAATAGCACTAAGATTATCCCACCGATGTAATCTGAATATTTCTCAACTACTTTAAAATTTCTTATGTAGTAAACTGTTTTAAAAGATAAAAAAGTTAAAGTAGCTGTAATTAGACCAATTATTATTGAATTTAGAATAAGTGTATTTATCTGTTGACTATATAACGTTGAAAATCCAACTCCAAGTGCGTCTATGCTAACCCCAATGCCCAGAGCTATATATTTAGCTAAATTCAAATTATAATAGACACATTCCTCTTCGATCTGTCGGCCTTCATTGATTAGATAGATGCCTAATAAAACTATTATTAATCCGCTAAATGTTGCTGAGATCTGAATGATATTCGAGTCTATGAAGTTACCAATTAAAGCTCCTGCAAATGCAAATAGAAACTGAAAAAATCCAAATGAAAGTATTATTGAACTTTCTTCTTTGATACTGAGCTTTGTTCCACAGCCGAGCCCTAAAGCGACTCCAAATGCATCTAACGAAAGTGCTGTTCCTAAAATTATTATGCTAAATCTAAACATGTAATTCTCCTTTATTTATTAATCTCTGTCTATACCATGATATATTAGTTAACTTAAAAATTCAATTTAATCAAATAAATTGGATGATTTTCTGGACTAAAGTAGAGAATATGTTATAATATAATACAATGTAAAACGATTTATTTTAATTGGAGGGTCTAGATATGGACTGGGAAATAAAGATTTTTGCAGAATTAAGCAAAAAAGAATTATATGAAATTCTTAAATTGCGGGTAGATGTATTTGTTGTTGAGCAGGAATGTCCCTATCCAGAATTAGATGGGAAAGATGAAAGGGCTTATCATTTAATAGGACGAGAAAATCAACAGATTATTGCATATTCTCGCTTGTTTTTACCAGGAAATTATTTTGAAGAAGCGGCTATAGGCCGGGTGATAGTTAAAGAGGAGTATCGGAAAAAGGATATTGGAACTGATATGCTTGAAGTTGCAGTTAGATTTTTAATAGATGAAAAAGATGCTGAAGATATTAAACTATCAGCCCAGAATCATTTGAAGAATTTTTATGGTAAACATGGTTTTGAACCAGTGTCGGAAGTATATCTTGAAGATGGAATACCACATATCGACATGCTTAGAAAAAATAGTTAGGAGCTTAAATTTTAATGAAACCTACTATAAAAAGAAAGAAAAAAAAGAATATTTCTTATAAAATGTTATTTTTGTTTTTCTTGCCTTTAGCTGTAACCCCGACTATTATTGGTTTAAGCCATTCGATAGTTGATGCTGCTCTGGCAAGAATGCCTTCACCAGAATTGAGTATAGCTGTTTTTGCAATTGTTAAAGGCTTTTCAAATATTATTAAATCGCCTATTTATACTAGCCGACAACTAATCTCGTCGATGGTTGATAGCAGGGAAAGTTACATATTGACTATTAAATTTTTAGGGGCTCTCTGTGGCTTCTTTTTATTTGTTTTAATATCTTTTGGTTATACGCCTTTAGGTGGTATTGTTTTTAGAAATATATATGGATTGAAGGAACCTGAACAGCTGGAATTTGCTAGAGCGGCACTGAGAATTACTGCATTCATGCCGATTGTAGAATATTTAAGAAATTCTCATCAGGGTATAGTTATTTCTCTAAAGAAGACTAAGTTGATTTTACCAGGAATAATTTTGCGCTTGATATTCATTTCGAGTTTTTTATGGTGGAATGTTCAAACACAAGCATTTTTAGGGGTTGTTGCAGGTAGTATTACCTGGTTATTTGGAATTGGATTAGAAGCAGTTTTTATAATTGGAAGTTTGTTTTTCTTTTATAAGTCACCTACCCAGGCGGCTGAATTGATGCCAACTACGAATAAAAGAGAATTAGATATTAAAAGTTTATTTAAATTTTTCTTGCCACTTGGCTTGATGATGTCGATTGCTTCCTTTGTTCAGCCAATCATTCAGGCTGGACTTGGCAGGACTGAATCGCCTACCGAGGCTCTGGCTGTATTTGGTGTCTCAATGGGATTGATGTTTGTTTTATCAGGTTCATTAAGCATGCTTCATAATGTCTCGCTTATATATGCTGAGGATCATAATGATGAGAATTGGCCACAAATCTTTAAATTTTGTCTTTCAATAGGTATTTTTATAAGTTCAATAATTTTTATTATATCTGTTACTCCACTCGGATATTGGATTTTTAATAGTGTTATCTCTGTTTCAGTTGGAATTACTGAAATAGCAATGAGAGTAATGCTTGTCTTGTCAGTTGTGCCTTTATTTAGAGCAATTAGAGAAGCTTTTTGGGGATTATTAATGACTGAAAAGAATACCCGGGCTATTGGTATTTCTAAATTGATGAATATCATCACCGTCATCATAACTTTAATTGTTAGTATTTTATTTGTAAATATTCACCCGGCAATAATTGGAGGTCTTGCATATACCTTAGGTGAAGGGGCTGAAACTTTTGCTGTCTGGTTCCAGGCTATTACAGGTTGGAAAGAAGATTAATTTTTTTCAGGGAACCAGGGGAAGAATATATTTGTTTTTTCAGCATATTTTTGATAATTTTCATGATCTTCATACCGCTTTTCTAAAAGAGGGACTCCAGATACAAATCTAACCAGGAAGGTTATTAAGATCGGGCTCAATATAATTAAGAACCCTCCAACTGTGTCGAGGGCAATTAAATAGATTCCCCACCAGAGCAGGGCTTCTCCGAAATAATTAGGATGTCTACTATATTTCCAGAGCCCTGAATCTATGATCTCTTCTTTGCCTTTTCTATTTTTAATGAAATTTTTTAACTGCCAATCAGAAATAACTTCAAAACTAAATCCTATTAACCAGACTAACACACCAATATAACCGAGAAGATTCATTGTATTAACATTATTAGAAATTATCTTTACTGATGGATAGGCTATTATATATAATAAGAAACCCTGAAGCATGAAGATTCTAAAGAATGATTGGATATAGAAATTATTCCAGTTTTTTCGCATTTGTTGATAACGGAAATCTTCAGGCTTTCCTATTTTTCTGCTTAAGATATGGAGTCCTAAACGACCGCCCCAGACTGTAACCATTAAAGCTACTAGTATATCGACAGTTGCAGCTTCTGTTCTAATAAGGGTAAATAATACTACAACAACATAGCCAAAGCCCCAGGCAATATCCACATATGAATTATCATTTTTAAGCATGCAGAAAAGATAGAAGCCTGTGAAATAAATGAATAAAAGAATTGCAACTTGAAAAAAGATATTCATTAATTATCACTCCATTTTCTAGAATTTATTATTTAGATATTAAGCTTAAAGCGACTGAACCTGGACCTGCATTTAGAGCAGTAACAGAAGAGATATTCATTATATATTCTGGACCAAACCCCAATAGTTCAGTTATCTCATTTTCCCATTCTTCTGCAAGTTGGTCGGCCCTGGAATGGACTATACAGTATTTATCAATAGGTTCTTTTTTATTTATATTGACAACTAAATCTTCGATTTTTTTACTTACACCTTTTCTTGTTAACGACTTTCCTTTAATAACCCCTTTACCTTCTTCATCAAGTGAGACTATAGGTTTAAAGTTTAATAGATTGGCTATAAATCCTTTCATTGGGCTTACTCTGCCACCTTTGACCATGTAATCAAAAGTATTTACATTTACATAAATTTTAGCTTTACTTCTGTATTCCTTAATTATCTTTTCTATATCATCAAGGGATTTACTATTTTCTGTTTCTTCGGCTGCTTTTAATACTAATAGTCCTTGAGCCCCTGAATTTAATCTGGAGTCAATATAGGTCACAGGTAATTCTGCCTCAGATTTCAACTTTTTAATTGCCTGTTTAAAGGCTTTGCCAGTACCACTTAATTCTTCAGCAACTGAGATAACAAGCATTGATTTATAACGGTCTTTGATTTTCATCAAATAGTTATATATAAAATCTGCAGTTGGTAGAGAAGAGGAAGGGAATTCCTCGGCATTTTCTAGATATTCAAAAAAGTAATCTAAGTTAATTGTTTGTCTATCAAGGAAACTAACGCCATCAATCATCATATTTAATGGAATCATATGAATTTCATATTTATCGATTAAATTTTGAGGGATATCTGCTATTGAATCCGTAATCAGAGCGATTTCTCTTTTTGGTCCCTGATTGATACTTACTTGAAATTTCATATCATCGACTTTCTGTTCAACTATTTTACCTTTATCGTTCAGAATATAAGCCACTTCAGCAGGATCATTAGTGTGTATATGGACCCTTGTATTATTTTTACTGCTGGCAACTATTAATGAATCACCTTTATCATTTAGAGCTGATTTTATAATGCTATTTTTGAGATCTGTCTGTAATAAAATTTCAGTACAATATCTATATTTAAGGTCATCTTCATTTAGCTCATCTAGATTACTATCAATATTTGCAATATCTTCTTCGCTTAATTCATCTCCAGGTTTTGTATCTTCATTAGATGTATCTGTGTTTTTCCAATAATAGATTATACCTTCAAGAAAATAAATAAAGCCCTGAGCTCCTGCATCTACTGAATTTTTCTTTTTATGAACTTCTAGTATATGCTTTGTTTCTTCAAGAGATTCTTTGGCAATACTTAATGATTCTTCAAAGAGAATAACAAAATCATCAATGTTTTCTGCTAACTCTGGTAGTTTTTCAGCCCAGTCTTTAATTACTGTTATCATAGTTCCTTCATGAGGGTCATCAACATTATCATATAAATATGGGATCGTCTTTTTTACATTTCTAGCAAAGTCCATGGTATTTAGTGTAGCCTTATTGACCATTTTTTTATAGAGACCACTGAAAAATTGAGCCAGTATAAGACCTGAATTACCTCTGGCTGACTGTATGGAGTGGTCTGAGATAGCTTCAATTGTTTTATAAATAGATTTTTCCGGTTCTACCTTTATTGCAACAGAAGTTAAGGTAATAGACATGTTATTTCCTGTGTCACTATCTGGAACAGGAAAGAAATTAATATCATTCAAATGTTTTTTATTTTTTTCAACTAGTTTCGCTCCATGCTCAAAAGCTTTAAAAAAAGCCTTGCCGTCTAATTCTTTTATTTTCATTTTGATCTCCTCCAGATTTAAAATAAGATAAGATATGAAATTAGTGAAGTAGCTCCACAGAGGAAAGCTCCCCAGCTTATATCATAAAAAGATAGAACTAAAGGCCAATTTCTTAATGTTGCTAAATTGGTCAGGTTATAGGTTGAGTAAGTTATTATTCCGAAAAACATCCCGGCAAATAGTGCATATTGCCAGCTATTAGCTCTTAAAATAACAAAAAATAATAAACCAGAGACATATATTAAATAGAAGACGAAAGCGGCTTTCATGTCAAATTTATCTTTTAAAATGAAGCCTAATTTTTCCCTATATAGATTTTTGGCAATTAATCCTAACCAGAAAAAATCAATTATAAGAAATACTGCTAGGGTAACTAAATAAATTCTTATATATTCTAACAATTGAACACCACCTTTATAAAATTATCTTATATAGTAACTGTTCTTAACTCCATATTTTTATTATATCATAAATTCTACATAAAATTAATTAGATTACAAAAAAATACAATAAAAAAATATAAAAGAGCCGGATTAATATTAAATTAATCCGGCAAGATTGCAAGTATTATTTGGCATAATATTCTACTACTAATTGAACATTTATTACAATAGGTATTTCTTTTATTTCAGGTTCGCCATTAATAATAGCTGAGAAATCATCTAAATCTCTATTAATATAACTCAATTTTTCAAGTGTCCTGTCCTGATAATTTTCTTTAAAATGATCATTTTTTCTCTGGTCAGATCTTAAAGAAATTTTCATTCCAGCCTCAATTTTATAAGATGGCCAATCTAACTTTTCGCCATCAACTTTAATTAAACCATGGCTGACCATCTGGCGAGCTTGCCTGGTTGATCTGGCAAAACCTATTCTATATACTATATTGTCAAGTCGCATTTCTAAATTTTTAATCAGATTATTACCTGTAACACCAGGTTCTTTCATTGCATTTTCTACATATTTACTAAATTGTTTTTCTAGTAATCCATAATATGCTCTAAGTCTCTGTTTTTCTATTAATTGTTCACCATAATTGGATAAGTTTCTATTTTTTCTACTAAAAGTTCCGTCTGCTCTCTCCATGGCTTTTGGATGTCCATGAACATTAAGTCCTAAACGTCTTGCTTCTTTGAATCTTGGATTTCTTTTATTGGCCAATTTTTGATCCTCCTGTATAGTATATTAGCCGCGGATCTTTAATTTCTTTTTATATTTTATCATTATGATATTTAAATTAATAGTTACTGATTTACAATTTAATTTAATTAAATTATTAATGAATTAGTTATTTTGAGTTTTTTTCAGAAAACTTTTAAATTTAGGCAGGAATTTTAAAGTTTATATTGAATAATTAAAATAGAGATAATTGCAGAGAACAAAAAAGTTTAATATAATAATTTGTGATGAGGATAAAAATTAGTCAAAAATAGATAAATATTAATAAAATGCATGATTTAATATTGAGATATTTTTTATTTGCAATAAACTTTGAGGTGATTGAATTGTTTTTTACGGATAAAGTTGATACAAGATCTATTAAAGAGATAAATTATTCTTTGATATTAAGACATATAAAGATAAATGGTCCGATTTCTAGAATAGAACTTGCTAATAAAACTGGTTTAAATCCTTCGACTATTTCAAGAGCTATTAAGACATTACAAAATTTGAATTTAGTTACTGAATTAAGTATAGGTGAATCTCAGGGTGGAAGAAGACCCATGTTATTAGGATTGGATAATACAAAATACCATATTGTTGGAATAGATATTGGAGCAACTAAAATTACTACTGTAATAGTAGATTTAAAAGGTAGGATTAAAGAAGATTATCAATACAAGATTCAATCTACAAATAATGGGATAATTAATTTATCATTAGAAGAAGTTTATAAATGTATTTCTAAGGTAATAAATAAATTTGATAATAATTTTAAGGATAAAAAGATAATTGGTATTGGTGTTGGTTTACATGGAATGGTTAATAAAGAAGAAGGAAAATCAATATTTGCTCCAAATTTCGGTTGGAGAGATATTGAAATAGTTAAGCTTATTGAAGAAAAATTTGAATTAAAAACAATTGTCGATAATGATGTAAGAGCTATGTCTCTTGGAGAATATTGGTTTGGCGCAGCTCAAAATATTCATGATTTCATCACTTTAAATATTGGCTATGGCATAGGTTCAGGCATAATGATTGGTGGAAGGTTATATAGAGGGTCTCATTCGATGGCAGGCGAGGTTGGTCATACAACTGTTGATGAAGATGGTCCATATTGTAATTGTGGCAATTATGGTTGCCTTGAAGTATTAGCATCTGGTCCAGCAATAGCAAAAGAGGCTAGAAAATTAGTTAAAAGAGGTAGAAAAAGCATTATACCTAAGCTGGTAAATGGAGATTTAGATCAAATTTCAGGTGAATTGGTCTTTAAAGCGGCAGAAAAAGGAGATTTGTTAGCCCAACAGGTATTTCAAAGTGCAGGAAGTTATTTAGGAATAGGTATAGCTAATATGGTTAATATTATAGACCCTGAATTATTAATTTTAGGTGGCGGGGTTTCCAATGCTGAAGAATATTTAATTGCTAATTTAAAAGATATATTAAAGCATAAAGTATTAGGAGAGTTGCCGGATATTAAAACTGCTAAATTAGCAGATAATGCTGGAGCAATAGGGGCTTCAGTCTTAATAATGGAAGAGATTTTTTATAAGCCACATTCATTTATGAATAATATTAATTAAAGGGGGTGTTAATTACTAATAGTTAGTTATTAGTATTTATGATATTTTTACAAAAATAGGGAGGTATTAATAATGAAAAAATTAATGATTATTGCTTTAACTTTTGCATTGGTTTTGTCTTTTGGTTTTAATATTCAAGCAGATAGTTTAGATGGGGAATTGGTAATTGATACCTATACTAGTGACCCTGCTCCTCGTGAAGCAATGCATGAAATGGTCGAAAATTTTCAAGAACTTCACCCTGATCTAGAAATAGAACTTAATATTACTGCAATGGAAGATTTTAAGCAGGCCATAAGAACCTGGTTAGCTTCTGATACACCACCAGATGTTTTCACCTGGTTTGCTGGAGAAAGGGCAGAATACTTTGTAAATAACGATTTAGTTCAGAGCATAGATCATATTTGGGAAGAAGAAGGGCTATACGATATGCTAGGAGAAGGTTACATTAATGAGAGTGTCTTTAATGGCGAAGCATATTTCTTACCTCATCAAAGTTATATATGGGGAATTTATTATAATGAGGAGATTTTTGCTGATTTAGGTCTTGAAACACCTGAAACCTGGGATGAATTATGGGAAGTAGGAGA
>CAYONR010000055.1:5203-8714 GCA_964405365.1 uncultured Halanaerobiaceae bacterium | reverse complement strand
TAAAAATGTTTATCTAATAATTCATCCATTACTCCACTATCAATTACGTCTTGAAGACCAGCATTTAATTTTTCGAGTAACTCAGTATTTCCTCTGGCCACAGCTAAACCATATTCTTCACCGGTAACAAGCTCTGCAACCATTTCTACTGGATTCTCAGCTGCATATCTCTGAGCAACCGGGGTATCTAATACTACTCCCTCTACATTATCATTAATAAGATCCTGGACTGCAAGCACAAAAGTATCAAAGTGAGTTACATTTCCTGTTAATACTCCAGTATCCTGAAGATACTCTTCTACCCAGAGGTCACCAGTTGTACCAGTCTGAACTGCAAGGCGATTATCACCATATAAAACAGTAACATTGTTTCCACTACCTTCTCTAACTAACACAGCCTGATTAGCAGAATAATATGGATCTGTAAAATCTACTACCTGAGCTCTCTGTTCAGTAATTGTCATACCGGCTGCAACAACATCAATAGTACCTGCCTGTAAACCAGGAATTAAAGAATCAAAACTAATATCCTGAATCTCAATATCAAACCCCTGGCTCTCACCAATAGCTCTCATTAAATCCATATCAAAGCCAACTACCTCTCCATCTTGAATATACTCAAATGGAGGAAATCCAGCACTTGTACCAACTACATAAGTCTCTGCCATCACTGCAAATCCAGAAAAAGCAACCATTAAAGCAAGAGCTAACATCACAACAAAAGTTCTTTTCAACATACTTTTAACCCCCTTATTAAAATTGACTAACTTAAATATAATCTCTTTAGTATAAGTTTAACCAAATCCTGGAATCTTTAATTTCTCTTCAACTATATCAATAATCCAGGTACTTATCCAGACAATAATCAGATAGATTATAGCTGCAATTAAATAAACCCTGAAAAACTGATAATTTCGACTGGCTATAAATTTACCCTGGGTCATTAAATCTGGAGCCCCTATAATATAGGCAAGTGAAGTATACTTTAAAATATAGATAAATTCATTAGTCCAGGCAGGGATTGCCCAGCGAATAGCCTGTGGTAATACAACAATAAATATTGTTTGCCAGCGACTCATTCCTAATGAATAAGCTGATTTAAACTGATCCGAGCCTACCGATTCAATTGCTCCCCTTGTATATTCTGCCTGATAGGCAGCACAATTAATTGTAAATCCAAGATAAGCAACTGTTACAGCAGTCATTCTTATCCCGTATGGCGGCAGTGCAAAATAAAGAATAAATAACTGAGCTAACATGGGTGTTCCTCGTATAATCTCAATATAGGCAGCACAGAGCCAGGCGACAGGTTTAGAACCAAAACTCCTACCTAAAGCAAGTAATACTCCAAGGATTGTCCCAAAAAACATAACAACTATTGTTAAAGTGAGAGTAAATCTAAGCCCACCCATTAATCTACCAAAGTTACTGATGAATATATCTATAATTAAATATTGTGAAAGAAAATCAAGCAAGATCTATTCACCGCCTTTGCCATAGAGATCATCAAGTTTAAATAAAAATTGTTTGGTTCGTTCATTTGCCGGACCTTTAAACATAGCTTCTGGGCTGTTCTGTTCTACAATTTTGCCACCTTCCATAAAGATAATCTCATCTGATACAGAACGGGCAAATCCCATTTCATGGGTTACAACTAACATAGTCATGCCTTCTTCAGCTAGTTGTTTCATTACATTTAAAACTTCACCTATAAGTTCTGGATCTAAAGCTGAAGTAGGTTCATCAAATAACATTAATTTAGGCTCCATTGCTAAAGCCCTTGCTATTGCAACTCTTTGTTTTTGCCCCCCAGAAAGCTGAGCTGGATATGAGTCATCAACATCTGTCAAACCGACTCTATTTAATTCAAATCTAGCAATTTCTTCAGCCTCTTCTTTAGACATATTTTTAACTTTAGTTAATCCAAGCATAACATTCTTTTTAGCCGTCAGATGATGGAAAAGGCCAAAACCCTGAAAGACATAACCAATCTCCTGTCTTATTTTATTGATATTTTTAGCAGTCACTATCTCAGTATCTTCCAGCCATATTTCTCCTGAATCTGGCATAATCAATCTATTAATGCAATTTAAAACAGTACTTTTTCCGGTACCACTGGGGCCTATTATTACTTTGTTTTCCCCAGTATTTAGTGAAAAGGAGATGCCATCAAAAACCAGATTATCTCCAAAACTTTTCTTTAAATTTTTAACCTGAACAAGTGGTTTTTTATCCATTATCTGCTTTCAGCTCCTATTCCAGGTATTTTTAATTTAAACTCTACTAACTTCAATAACCTGGTTACTCCAAAAGTTAAAATAAAATATATTGCTGCTATCATTAAAAATATTGTAAGGGGATCATATTCTACTGCTATAATATATTGTCCCTGCCTTAAAAGTTCTGCTACTCCAATCGCATAAGCAAGAGAAGTATCCTTCAAAATTATGGCATATTCATTAGCAAAGGGAGGTATAAAACTCCTGATTGCTTGAGGAAATATAACATAAAAAAATGTTTTATACTTTCCCATTCCGATTGAATAAGCAGCAGTTATCTGATCTGAGCTAACTGACTTAAATGTGCCTCTGAAAATTTGGGCCATATAAGCAGAAGCTCTAATCCCTAATCCTAATACAGCGGCACTAAATGGTCTGATTCTAAAACCTAAATTTGGCAGACCATAAAATACTAAAAGTAAAAGAACAAGTTCTGGTATACTCCTTATCACCTTGCCATAAAGGGCAGTAATTTTTTGTATTGGCTTATTACCATAGGTCTCTCCAAAAGCTAAAATAAGACCTAATATAAGTCCAAATATTAAAATCAGAACTGTTAATTGAATCGTTATTACAGTCCCTCGTAATAGAGCAGGCATTGAATTTATAATTAATTCTACTCTTCCATCCAAAAAACTCGCCTCCTTTTATAATTATTTAAACACATATATAATTACTTAAATACTTATGATGTTATTCAACAGATATCTAATTTTTCCTGCATAATAAGCGATTTAATTTTAATTATTAATATAATAAAGTCATTAAATAAGGAAGTCTTAGAATAAATGCTTTTAATTTAATATTTATTTATGCTATAATCAAAAAAGTTAGTAATATATCTTGAAAGGAAGCGGTAACATGGAGTTAAGCTTTAAACAGGCCATTATTCCAGTAATTACTATGGCTTTTTTAATTATAATGTCTGTATTAATCTGGAATGTTCCAATCCAGATTGCTTTGTTTTTTGAAATTATCGTTATTATCTGCTTGTCTTTTTACTGGGGATATAGCTGGACAAAAATTGAGAAAATGATGTTTTCAAGCTTTAAAAATATTGGGAATGTAATTATAATTTTATTTTTAATTGGAATGATGATAGGTCTCTGGATAGCAATAGGAACTGTACCAACCATGATTTCCTATGGCTTGAGAACTATTAATCCAGAATATTTTTTAGTTTTAAGTTTTATTTCTACTTCACTGGTTTCCATGGCAATCGGTACAGCTGT
>CAYONR010000055.1:0-5103 GCA_964405365.1 uncultured Halanaerobiaceae bacterium | reverse complement strand
GGATTTACAGAATTAATATCTGCTCTTGATGGCTACTTTATGATTTCAGTCTGGATGTTACTACCGCCGATACTTATAATTAGTCTGGCTTTTTTTAAAGTACCGACAATCTTAAACCTTGCGATCAATATAATTTTTAGCTTAATTTTAGGAATAACAATTACAGAGCGGAGCTGGTCTGGACTATTAAATATTATGTTCCAGGGTTTTGAGGAGACTTCTGGCATAATATTTATAGATAATATTTTGGCCAGAGGTGGCTTGACCAGTATGCTAGAATTAATATCTTTAATAATATTTGCTGTTATTTTAGGAGGGTTGTTAGAACAATTAGGAGTTTTAGATAGCATCTTAAAGCCAGTAGTCCATCATATTACAGGTAAAATTAAACTTGCCCTGGTAACAGTCTTTTCAAGTATATTATCTGCTATTTTAGGCTGCAATCAATTTCTTGCTGTCTTTCTACCGGCAAGAATGTTGATTCCCCATTATGATAGAATAAAAGTAAAGCGGAAAGAATTAGCCCGGGCTCTCGGTGATTCTGGGCTTGTATTCTCTCCGCTTATACCCTGGAATGTTAATGCTTTAATGATGACGGCAGTCTTAGGTGTTGCTACCTTTGATTATGCGCCCTATGCATTCTTTATCTTACTTATGCCTTTTTCAAATATATTAGTTACTGTACTTAAGTGTGAAAATGAATAGCAGATTAAGGCCTGATTAATATTTTAAGGGCTGCTTTTTCTCTAGCTGCTTTTAAGGCTTCCAGAGAGTCATCTAATTTAAATTCTTCAGTAATCAGTTGATCAAGATGCAGGTTATTTCTTTCTAACAGATTTAATGCAGGTTCAAATGGCCCACATCTTGAACCTAAGAGCTTTATTTCATTAATGGCAAGGCCCGCTAAATTCATCTCATGGTTCTTGGCTGCCGTTGTTTTGTAAATAATTTTGCCCTCAGGTGCAACCAGGTCAATAGCTGATTTCAAACCTGAAGTACTGCCAGTAGCTTCAATAACGACTGGAATATCAGGTTCTTTTTCTGGATATAAGTTTTCAAGATATGTCTGTACATTAAGTGGCTTTAAAGTATCTAATTTTTCCTGGTGACGACCTATCATTTCAATATTGTATCCAAGGGCCCAGAGTGTCCTGGCAATAATTAAGCCTAGTTTGCCATCTCCAATTATCATAATTTTTTCAGAGGGTTTAAGATGATACTGCTCTGCTATTTCAACTGCAGCTGCAATTGGTTCAGTAAAGACAGCCTCTTCATCAGTAACAGTTTCTGGAACAATATGAAGATTTTCTCTAGGAAGAGTTAAATACTCAGCCATTGCACCATCTTTACCTCGCATACCGATAGCCTTTATATTTTTACAATGTTTATATTGATTATTGTCACACCGAGAACAATTATAGCAGGGAAGATTAATTTCACCAACAACTCTCTTACCCTCTAATTTACCTTCAGGATCATTAACTACTTCACCGACAAATTCATGGCCAAGAACTCCATTAAAATCGATCATTCCAGCTATAACTTCAAAATCCGTATTACATAAGCCAGCCAGCCTAACCTTGATTAAAACCTCATTATCTGCTGGTTCTGGTTTAGGAATATCTTCAACTTTTACTTCACTATCTCTAACTGTTAATGCTTTGATATAAGCCGCCTCCCTATAGTCTCAAAATAACTAAGCTAATAAATTTCTTAAACTATCTGCTAGAATATCTCCTTCTTCAGTGTCAGAAATTATATCTATTTCCTCAGGGGCTGATACCCCAAGATCAATCTCAGCTGCTCTTGCTATCTGCTCTAGTTCAAAGACTGGGGTATTCATAATAATATTAGTGCTGCCTAAATTCTTTAGCATTGCAACACCTACAGCATCAATAGCTACTGGATCTTTAGAAACAAGAAAAATATTAGAATCAACTCTATTCCCGGTTGATGGTCCACCAGAAGTGAAAGCTTCAACTCCATCAATCAGATAAAGATCAGGTTGATAAGCCAGTGATATCTCTGCAATCATTTTTCTCATATTATCAGAATTATGAAGCTGTCTCATATAACTTGTTCCTTCTCGAGGAATGATTCCAACGGCTAGCTTTAAAGCCATTGTAAATTGCCCGCCATATTGATGAGTTTTCAGACAACCTGTAGCAATAATATGATCTACTTCGTTAAGAATTTTTGGTATCTGAAAACCATCTTCCCAGTGTAACCCTTCCTGATTAAAATGTACAAGTTCATTTTCAGCAAGCTGGTCAAAATTAATTATTTCAAGATCATATTTTTCAGCTATCTCAAATATACCTTTTCCCCGCATAACTTCTTCTGTATCCGGTGGCCCACTTCTTTCTCCGATTATTATTCTTTCTGCCCCGGCATTTTTAAGTTCTTCAATAATAGTTATCAAAGTATCATTATGAGTAGATCCAGGAGCAGGATCTGCAGTGTTAAAGTTAGGTTTAATCAGAACGCTATCGCCATTAACATCTGGAAGATTAATAAGATTAAGACCTCGCTTAACTCCCTCTGCTCTCTCTGATGTTCTAACTAAACCAACCTGACTTCTATTAGAAGCCACAGCCCTATTATTCCAACCAGTAAAAGATAATAATGAAAGCCCTAAAATTGTACTCCCTGATAATGAAATAAACTGACGTCTATCCATACTATTAGTAAAGTTAAAAATATCTTTCACTTTTTTCACCTGCCATTTCTTTTATTTTTAATAAGAATAAAGATACATATTATTAATATCTAGTAAAGTATATTCTAATTTTACTATACCATTAATATAAACTTATTTAAACTAATGCTAAACAAAAATCAATTATATTATAACGCATTAATCAATACTTAAGCCAGCGGAACATTTCTTTAAAGCTAGCTGATTTTCCATACATTAACATACCTACTCTAAAAATCTTTGCAGCTGCCAGAGTAAATAAAATTGTAGTTACAAATAAAATTGCAAGAGTTATTGCTATTTCAATATTTGATATTTCACCGATAGCAATTCTTACTATTGCAATTACCGGTGCAGTTAAAGGGAAATAAGTTACTATTCTAGCTAACATACCTCCTGGATTATTAAATACTGGTCCTATAACTAAAATAGGCAAAACCGGTAACATAAAAACCATGCTCTGAGCATTTGTTGCACTCTGGAGATCTTCCATAGTTGCTCCAATTCCAACAAATAAAGCTGCAAATACCAGATAACCTAATAAAGCAAAAACTGCTATTAACGGTAAGGCTGGATTAAAAAACGCGTCTAATAAAGGCAAATCAAAAAAGTAATCTGCTAAAGGAATACCGATACCAAACCAGACACCTATCTGAATCATACCTAGAATAAAATGACCTATAATTTTTCCTGCCATAAGTTGTTCAGAAGAAATTGATGATAATATTATTTCAGACATTTTTTCTTTTTTCTCCTGAAGAGCACTCTGTAAAAGCATAGATCCTGAAGTTATCAATAAGAAAAAGAGGCCTCCACCAAAGATTACTGCTGTAATGACACGACTTCCCATAGCTGTTTCATCTTCTTCAATACTTACTGTCTGAAGATTGGCTGACATTGTTACTTCTTGAATAACTTCTTCAGAGAGCTCATGAGTAGCTAATTTATAATTCTGTAATTCTTCAGTTAAGAGAGTTGCCAAACCTCCATGATTTGTAGCAGATAGTGAAAATACATTTAAATTGATAATTCCAGTTTCAAAAAACTCCTGATCTATTATGAAATATCCATCTGCACCAGCAGATTCAGCTTCTACTTCCAATTGTTCCATGCTATTTTGTTGCTGAATTAAACTTGTATTTTCAAGGATATCTTCAGACCAATCAAGTTTAACTTCAGATTGATTCTGGTAATAATAAGTTCTTTCAACCGGTGTATCAAATCTCTGAATGAAATTTGGTAAACCACCAAATATTAGTATCAATACTGGTGTTAAAAATATTCCTATTATAAATTGCTTATTCCTTAAATTTCTCATTACTTCCCAACTTGTAATCTTAAATATTTTCTTTAACATCTAAAAGACCTCCTCTGGCAACTCTGGTGAAAATATTATGAAGAGAAATCCGATTAATTTCTAATTCGACTATATTGATATCAGTAGGCAAAGCAGCAATAAAATTATTCGGCCCGATATCATCTTCAAGTAGTATATTAAAATTATTGCGATATATATTATAATTTAAAATCAAATCATTTTGATTAAGCCAATCTTTTAAAGGTTCATTATCATTAGTTTGAAGTCTTGCCCGATAATTACCATATTGGTCTTTAATATTATCAAGGGTATCATATAAGACTTTATTTCCTTGATCTAAAAGAAAAATTCTATCACATACTTCTTCAACCAGATTCATTTGATGACTTGAAAGCATTATTGCTACACCGCTTTCTGCCAGTCTTTTTATCTCTTCTTTCATAAGATCCTGACTAACTGGATCTAAACCAGAAAAAGGTTCATCGAGAATCAACAATTTAGGTTTATGAAGAACACAGGCAGCAAACTGAACTTTCTGGGCCATTCCTTTTGATAATTCTTTAATCTCATCATTTAAATTATCAGTAAGATCAAATTTATCAAGCCAGATTTTGCTTTCATTAAGAGCTTCTTTTTTACTTAATCCTTTAAGACTACCAAGAAATACTAAGATATCTTTAACTTTAGCCTCTTTATATAAACCTCTTTCTTCAGGTAAATAACCTACTTTACTCTGCCAATCTTTTGTATCTAAATTTAAATTAATTTCACCACTATCTGGCGCATTAATATCCATGATCATTCTAATTAAACTGGTTTTACCAGCTCCATTCGGGCCTAAAATCCCCATTATTTCTCCCTCTTTGACCTCTAAAGAGATCTTATTTACAGCTATAAGATCATCATAAACTTTTAAAACATCTTTGACCTCTAAAATTGTCTTCATAAGTTTACCTCCTCCAGGAAAGTGAATAGTTTAACTATAATATTATAACAAATAATGTTGATTTTAGCAATTTAAATAACACAAAGAAAATGGCCTAAACAAAATGTCTAGACCATTAGATTATTTGATAATATTTAATTA
>CAYONR010000054.1:0-9070 GCA_964405365.1 uncultured Halanaerobiaceae bacterium | reverse complement strand
TACAATCCTTGTTCCCGAAGTATGCAGGTTTTATCGATATCAGGCAGGTCTCCTGACTCCTATCATAAATGATAGTTACAGTGGCGGGCCCGTTCAGGTCTTTCACCTGATTCCCTATTCTCCTCTAACCGTAGTCAAAGGCACCAAATATCGCTTATTTATTTAATTTTCTGGCTTAATATAAGTATTCTCTATTTCTTTTTAATTTCCTGCAAATATAAGTATTTTATTTTAATGATGAATACCTCCAGGAAATATTATCACTTTGTTTCATTTTAAAACCAAGCTTAAATTTCTTAAACTTTTTACCTAACTCATAATTTTTTAGAATTATAAATGGAATTAAACCAGAAACCATTAGCAGAAGAGCCATAAAAAATATGCTACTAAATGAAATATAATTTATTAATAAGCCTCCTATCAGCGGGCCTATTAGACCTCGCAAACCTAATCCTGTTAGATAAATCCCACTATATACTGCCGATTTCCCGTTCCCCAATTTAATAATCTGATTTAACCAGCCAACCTCTAATGCAGAGCCAGCAGCTCCTGCTGTAATTGATGCCAGGGGTAAAATATAAAAGATTGGGTCCATAAAGTATATAACTGGAGATATTAAAAATAATATAATAGCAGATTTAATAACAATTAGAGGATTTTTTCTATCATTTAAACTTCCCCAGAACGGAGCAGATATAAACCAACCAATCATCCAGAACACAGATAATTGGCCGATCTGAAAATTATTTAAACTCATTCTATTTACTTGATATAACGGATAAATAGGCACAAGCAGCATGTTCCCGAGATCAAAAACAAAAAACCCTAACATAGTTAATCTAAATAGTTTATCTGTTTTTAGTATACTGACTGTTTCTTTTATAGAAAATTTTCTTTTCTTTAATGATATATCAGTTATTTCCACTGGATCTTTAATTCTTCTAATTATATAAGACGCTATCATACCTGAAATCCCAGCTATTATAAATAATCGCCCATGACCGTAATGGTCAATCATCAAGCCAGCACCATAAGTTACTCCGACCCGGCAAATACCAATAATAAACTGTATCAGGCCCATTAAACGGCCTCTTTCTTTAGCAGGATAAATATTTTGCATTAGAGCAGTAAATGCTGGCCAGCCTGCTGCCGCAATTGCAAAATGTAAAATTAACATAATAGCAAAAATGGTTGAATTAGTAACTAAACCTAGTGCAATCAAAAGCATTCTAGAAACAAAACCACTATAAAACACAAACTTTCTTTTAGATTTGTTTTCACTATTATGGCCCCAGTATACTGCAAATATATGTCCCATAAACGGAGATGCAGTCAATAAAGCCAATAAAACCCCATCAATTCCTAGTCTTACTGCAGTAGCCGGAAAAAATGGGTATAAAACACCTGCATACAGGGCAAAAAATATCGATGCTGTAGCATCAATTTTAAAATTATATTGTGTTGATTTATCCAAACTGTTTAATAACTTAATATTTGGTACTGCTAAATTCATTTTTCTCACTTCCCTGACAATTAATTATCACGTCTAATTTTACATATATAAACCGGCCCCGTAAAAGGACCGGCAATAAAATCTCATATATAAAATAACAAACTCATATTAATATAACGCAGTTAATATTTATTGTCAAGGATTAAATTTAAAATCACTTAAAAACTTTTCTTTCTGGAATTGGAGGCATATTTAATTTATGCTCAGCTGAAGCCCTTAATTCTTCAATTCTTTCTTTATTTGACTCTTCAATATCCTCTCCCAGTATATATCTATCAAGAACATCATAGCTTACTCCCATCTCATTTTCATCTGTTTGTTCTTCCCAGAGACCTGCAGATGGTTCCCGGTCTATTATTTTTTCAGGTATTCCTAAATAGCTGGCTAACCCTTTAACTTCAGATTTGACAAGCCTACCTAATGGAGCCAGATCAATTCCTCCATCACCATATTTAGTAAAATATCCGGTATATAATTCGCTCCAGTTGTCAGTTCCGATTACTAAATAATTTTTTCTGGCTGCCAGATAATATAATGTTGTCATTCTAAGTCTAGGTTTAATATTTGATTCAGCCAATTTATTTTCTCCTGGCATCACAGTTTTAAGGTCTTTTAATAAAAAATCATAATGTCCTGATAAATCTAATTCATCATAATCTATATTTAAAGCATCTGCAATCAAAATTGCATCATTTCGATCTTCTTCATTGCTATGACAAGGCAATATTATACCAAAAACTTCAATATCAGATGCTCTATTTAAGAGGGCTGCTGTTACAGCAGAATCAATTCCTCCACTAAGACCAACAATTCCTCCTGACATATTAGCTCCAATAATTTTTTCTGTAAGCCATCCAGTTAAATATTCTGTTACCTGTTCATAATCTAAATCAAACATAAACTTCTCCTTTCTTATTAAATCCCTTGAAACTCACCTCTAATAATATCTTCTAAAAATCCTCTTATTCCTGTTATCTGCCAGCGATCATCAATAAGATTAAGCCTTAAATAATCCTTTGCCTGCCAGTCGACTCTTCCATCCTCAGAATTTATAAAAAATACATAATTTGCTTCAATAATAACTTCATCATTATCCTGTAAGTAATTAAGTTCTAGAGATTTAACACCAAAAATAGCTCTATCAACTTCATCCTCTGTTATATTTAACTCTTCTTCGACTGAAGGAAGCTCATCTTCAATCATTTCTTCAGGAGCTTCGAGTTCTGATTCAAGCTCTAAATCTTCTGTATCCTCCTCTAATGAAATTTCAACATCCTCAGCATTTTCCATTTCTATATCTTCAGAAGGTGCTTGCATTTCATAAAACTGCCTGACTGTTTCTAGAACATGAGTTTCTGTTACCATTCTTCTTAACTGCCCTAAATCTATTGAATTTGTATCATCTAACATCGTAACATTTTTTTCGTCTATAGCCTGATAAAAATACTCGACAACCTCATGGGCCTGATGATCTGAAGTTACAATATCATCTGTTCCAGCAGTAAAGAACATGGCGAAAACTCCAATTATTAAAACTGAAATCAAAGCTAAAACCTGCCAGCGTTGTTTAAAATTATATATAACTGTTTGCTTCAAATGAAATCTTTTTTGTTTTCTCTGATTGTTTTTAGTTTTATCTTCTTTAGAACGGTTTTCAATAATATTATTTAATCTAATTCTTTTAATTTCATCAAGCAGAAATTCTATCTCAGGTCTTTTTTCTGGATCCGGTTTTAAACAACTATTTATTAATGAACTTAACTCTTCTGAAAGCTCAGATCTTAAAATAGCAGGAGAAAGTCTTCTCCCTCCAAGAATCCTATCTAATGTATCTGTCTGATCCCTGCCACCAAATGGATTTTCACCAGTAACCAATAAATAAATAATTACTCCAAGACTAAAAACCATCGTCTTCTCGTTTTTATTTGCTTGATCATTATTAATATCTTCAGGAGGCCTATAGGAATTAGTATCCATATACTTTTCTTTTAGATTATACTTTGTGATAACTTCTTCGAATGGTTTAGGTATTAGTTTAATTCCACCACTTGAATCAAGTCTTAAATTTTCAAGAGTTAAAATATTCCAATCTTTATTCCATGGTTCTACTTCAATAAGGGCAGTTAATAGATCCTCCCACCATTGGAGTACTTCTGATAATTCCATACCTCCAGGTTCAGGCTCAAGACAGTTAGACCAGGCCGGAAACTCTGTAATTAAAAAATAACTGCCTTCTCTTCTTTGAAAGTCTATAAAGTCAACTAATACCCCCTGACTATCAGTTGACCATTCTTTTAAAGATTCTTTGAATTGCTCATTAATACTCCTTATTAGTCTTGATTTTGGTTTCCTCTCAGAAAATAATTCAAGACCATATAGTTCATCAGATTCAAACTTTTTAAACTTTGTAGTTTTATCTGTTGACATACTGATAGCCTCCTGATTAAATCAAAAAATTAATTTGACTGCTTATAAATCCTGGCTTCATATGGTTTCAAGTTAGGAAGAGAATTATCTGGATGCTCTTGCTGTCCAAAGCAATTACCATAAACATAAGTTAAAATAGAACAGAAAGAATCGGCTAAAAAACTCTGCTCTTTATCAGAGAAGTTCATTAAAACTAAATAACTATCTTCCTCTAATCTCCTCCAGTAAGCAAAAATTTCTTCATCATCAGCAGCAATTTGTTCAAAAGAACCAAATATCAATGCCTGATTATTTGATCTAAATTCAATTAAATCCCTGTAATAATTTAAAATTGAATCTTCTTTATCTCTCTGCTCTTTAACATTAATTGCTTCATAATTAGGATTTATATTAATCCATGGTTTATTATCTGTAAAACCAGCATTATATTCTTCTGACCACTGAACAGGAGTCCTGGCATTATCTCGACCTATTTCAGAAATTCTTTTTAGCTTTTCCTGATTATCATCTATTCCTTTTTCGCTTTTAAAATAGTTAATAGATTCAATATCCCTTAATTCATTAAGGTTTTCAAACTCATAATTAGTCATTCCTATCTCTTCTCCCTGATAAATAAACGGAGTAGCAGGAATTGTTAAAAGCATAGTAGCTAACATTGTAGCAGATTGGTAGTGATAGTTTTCATCATCACCAAAACGACTTACTGCCCTTGGTTGGTCATGATTATTAAGATAAAATGCATTCCAGCCTTCAGGCCGTATCTCTTGATCCCAATCATCAATTATATTTTTAAAATCTACAAGCTCAAATTCAGCTTTATCCCATTTACCTTCTCCATGATCAACAGACATATGCTCAAAATGAATAAGCATATCCAGGGGATGATTCTCTGAACTAATAAAGGTTTTAGCCTGACTGGCATCTGTTGCTATCGTCTCGCCAATAGTGACCATATCATAATGGCGAAAAACCTCATCATTCATCTCGGCAAGATAATCTTCTAATCGCTCACCATTAGCATAATAGGGAATCCCATTCCCATATTTCTGACCATCCTTAATTTCTCCATCAGGATAACCATCTGCTTTATCGAGAAGATTAATTACATCCAGGCGAAAACCATCAACACCTCTATCAAGCCAGTATCTCATCATCTTATAAATTTCTTCTCTAACTTTTTTGTTTTCCCAGTTTAAATCAGGCTGTTTTTTGTGGAATAAATGGAGATAATATTCCTGGCGAAGTTCATCCCAGGACCAGGCTGGGCCGCCAAAAAACGAACCCCAGTTAGAAGGTAGTTCACCCTTTTTACCTGATTGCCAGTGATAGAAATCACCAAATGGTCCGTCTGGATCTTGCCTTGATTGCTGAAACCAGTTGTGTTCATCTGAAGTATGATTAACAACCATATCTAAAATCAATCTTATATCTCGACGATGTAACTCTATCAACAATTCCTCAAAATCTTCATCGCTTCCAAATTCAGATCTTATCTTATAATAATTGCTAATATCATAGCCATTATCGGCATCAGGTGACTCATAAATCGGACTTACCCAGAGCATATCAATCCCTAAATAATCTAAATAATCCAGCCTTGATATTATACCAGGAATATCACCTATACCATCACCATTTGAATCCTGGAAGCTTTTTGGATATATCTGATAAATAATACCATCTTTCCACCAATTAGACATCTAGTATGCACTCCTTTATATAATCAAATCAGAATCTGTCTCTGGTCTATTTGCAAATTCTTCTTTCTTGTTTTCATAACTATCTCTACCAAGAATACCATAGGTATAATTTTTTCCTAATTCAACGCCAGGTTGATTATAGGCATTAATGTTTAATAGCTCTCCAACAAAGGCTGTCTCCAGCTCCAGCATATAAATAAACTGGCCAACTGTATGCTCGTTAAGTTCTGGAAAGACAATTGTATTATTCATCCTATTTCTCTTAGTTAGAGCAAGTTCAGTAGCCTTCTTTTCAGTATTAAGCAGCTTTTTAAGGCTGTGGCCACCTAAATAATTAACCCCATCTAAATCCTGATATTCTTCAGGAATCTCAATATCCTGATTATGATTTTCTACTTCTAAAAATGTAATCAACTTATCAAAAGGACCCTCCATATATAGCTGAGCTTGAGAATGCTGGTCAGTAGCTCCTAAAGCCTTAACAGGGGTCGGGCCAACATTAACAGTATTACCATCCCGGTCAACCTCTTTACCTAATGACTCAGCCCAGAGCTGTCTGTACCAGTCAGCAAAATCCTTTAAGCCATGATTATAGGGCATCATTACTGAGATAGTCTTGCCTTTTTTATAGGCAAGATATTGCAAAATCCCGTGCATATAAGCTGGATTATCCCAGATATCAGCACTTTCTGTTCTTTCTTTCATCGCCTTTGCTCCAGCAAGTAACTCCTCAATATCTATGCCAGCAAAAGCCGCTGAAACCAGGCCAACTGGTGTTAATACAGAAAACCTGCCCCCAACAGTATCCGGTATATAAAACTTAGGCATGCCTTCCCTTTTAGCTATTTCAATTAAAAATCCAGAATCTTTACTGGTTGTAGCTAAGAAATGATCTTTAATAGCATCCTCACCTAACTCTTTAGCAACCTGACCTCTGGCTATTAAAAACTGGCTCATTGTCTCAGCAGTACTTCCAGATTTAGAGATAACATTAAATAAGGTTCTGCTTAAATCCAGTGTCTCCAGTAGGCTCTTAAACCTATCAGGGTCAACGTTATCAGGAAAGAAAACTCTAGGGTGCCCAGCTCTATAATCTTCATTAAGATTGTAATAAGGGTTATTTAAGGCTGTCTGCAGGGCGATATTGCCTAAAGCAGAGCCTCCAATCCCTAAAACAACGAAATTATCGTATTTATCCAGATTAGCTTCCACAAATTCAT
This sequence comes from uncultured Halanaerobiaceae bacterium, assembly GCA_964405365.1. Lineage (GTDB taxonomy): Bacteria > Bacillota > Halanaerobiia > Halanaerobiales > Halarsenatibacteraceae > Halonatronomonas. The sequence goes on along the minus strand of CAYONR010000054.1, from coordinate 2,210 downwards.
TGATCTCTTCAACAATCTCAGCCTGATTATCAGGTAATTCCATGAAACCAGGTTTTGAGTCAACTATCCTTTCATGGGCAGCTTCAGCAGCTAATTTCATGTTTTCAATTTCTTCAAAACTAATACCATGTTCTTTTCCTATTTGATCTACAATCATATTATTATAATCTAATTTAATTTCTTTATTACTCATTTCCTCAACCTCCATTTTTTATAATTGATAACCTGCAGCTAAAAATTGTTTATGAGCGAGAGCTATCTCTGCTCCTAACCTGGCATTATTTTTCACCAGGGAAATATTAGCCTCAAGGCTTCTCCCATCAGTAATCTCTTTAATTCTATCCAACAGAAAAGGCGTAATATTTTTCCCTGAAATCCCCTTATCTTTAGCTTCCTTTATAGCCTCAATAATCTTTGGATTAATCTCTTCAGCAGGAATTTCATCCTCTTCAGGTATCGGATTAGTCACTAAAACACCATTATCTATCTCCAGTGATTCCTGAGCTGCCACTAATTTAGCAATATCTCTTGCTGTATCAAGACGGATCGGCGCTTTAACACCACTTGACCTTGAATAAAAGGCCGGGATTTCGTCTGTTCTATAGGCAATTACAGGAACACCTTCTGTTTCAAGTTTCTCATAGGTTAAAGGAAGATCCAGTATTGCCTTAGCACCTGCAGCAATCACAGTAACTGGCGTCCTTCCTAATTCAGAAATATCAGCAGATATATCAAAGGTATCATTGCCACCGCGATGAACTCCACCGATACCACCAGTTACAAAAAATTTGATGCCAGCCCTGGCTGCAATGGCCATCGTTCCCGCAACCGTTGTAGCACCATATTTACCCATAGATGTAACCCAGGCCAGATCTCTTCTACTGACCTTTTGAACTTCCTGATCAGTCTCAGCCAATTCCTTAATTTCCTCTTTATTTAATCCTACTTTTATTTTACCATTAATTATTGCAATTGTTGCTGGTTCAGCACCAGCTTCTCTAATAATTTCTTCAATTTCTAGAGCCGTATCTACATTTTCCGGATAAGGCATCCCATGGGTAATGATAGTTGATTCTAAAGCCACAACTGGTTTATGCTGATATTTCGATTCTTCAATCCTTGGAGCAATCTTAATTAATTCAGACATAATTATAATACACCTCTTTCTTTTAACTTCTTAAAACTATCAACTCTAACTGTATCATCAGCAAGAATATTCAATCCAGCCATCTCCTGTCCTATTCTAATAGCTTCTTTGATAGATTTTGATCGACTTAAACCATAAATAATTCCAGCATTCAGAGCATCACCAGCACCAGTAGTTTCAATTATTTTATCATTTAAAGCGACCGCAGGCTCCCAGAAAGTTTGTTCAGGACCTGAATATATAACACCTTCAGCACCTATAGTTATTATTAATCCTGCTTCAGGACTTATTTTTTCTCTATTAGAAGCTATCAGCTCTAATAACTCTAATTTATTTTTTTCAGAAATCAGTATATCTACTTCTGAAAAATCCAGATTATATAAATAACAGAACTCTATTAAATTAGGCGTTACAATATCTATATCTTCTAATTTATTTTTGATCTTATTAGACTTTTCAATTGATACCGGGTCTATTATTATCTTACTTGAAAAATTCTGATCCAGCAACCATGCTATTACACCACTATTTAAATTTGTATCAATAAATATCCAGTCAGCAGAATTTAGTATCTTCAAATTTTTTTCTAAGTAATTAAAATCAATTCCGTTTATAATTTCCATTGAATTAACTGCACCAACTAGCTCGCCATCTGCATCGATAACTGCCAGATAAGTTCCTGTTGTGTAATCATCCATCACTTTTATATATTCCAGATTAACTCCACTTTCTCCTGTATCAGCTATTAATTTTTCTCCTCTATAGTCTTTTCCTACTGTAGATAATAATATCACCTGACAGCCTAAATTTCCAAGATTAGCAGCTACATTTCTGCCTACTCCTCCAGAACTTTCATTTATTATACCGCTATTCGAACTTCCATGTTGAAAAGTACTTGCAGAATAGCCCTTAATATCGATATTTGCTCCTCCAATAACTACTGTCTTTGGCTCATCTAACATGAATTTCAACTCCTAATAATTAAGTTCAAGATATAAAACCCCCGGCAATCACCGGGGGCCAAATGTATTATATTTAATATTTATTACTCTACAGTAATCTC
>CAYONR010000053.1:0-9340 GCA_964405365.1 uncultured Halanaerobiaceae bacterium | reverse complement strand
TCTGGATAAAAATCTTTGATTACATCCAGATTATCCTCTGCCTCACGATGATCTATTCCTGTGGCAATAAAAATTATATCTTCCTGTGTAAATGCTTTAACTCCCTCCGGGATATCCTCTGGTTCTCGCATTATCCTTTTTGATTTAAGAAATTCTAATGTACCATCAAGCTGCTCCAGGCATTTCGAAGAAGCAAGTGAGATCAAGACCACAGGCAAATCAGCCCTCTGAATTGCGCTAATCATAGGTCCTGGAACATCTTCAGGCACCAGCGGTGGAGTATCTATAACCTGAATCTGAATATTTTCATATGGCACCATACCAGCAACTGGCATCGATGTTGAAAATGGATAATTGGCCACATTAACTTTAGCATTACTTAAAGCCCCAAGTAATGATGACTTCCCTGTATTAGGATAACCAATTAAGATTAACTGACCTGCTCCTTCTATGTCAATCTTATAAGGATTATATGTTGATTGACCCTCTGACTTTTTCTCTTTCTCTTCTTTCAATTTAGATATTCTTTTCTTTAAATCTGCTTGTAATTTCTCAGTTCCTTTATGTTTCGGCATTATAGCCATCATTTCATTTAATGCTGCTATTTTTTCTTCAGGCGTTGAAGCTGAACGATATTCCTCCTCGGCTTCATAATACTGAGGAGGTAGATTAGCTGGCATGAAAACACCTCCAATTTTAATATCTTAACAAATTCCATGGATTATTTCTTATCAAATATAACTTAAACCTATATTATTATAATTAAACGAAATCACTTAAAAACCTCCTTAAAATAAAAAAGATGTGAGAAATTTAAATAATTTATTGACTAAAAGAGGATTTTTAAAAGTTATAATGAATTATAATAATGGCCGGGTATCTATATTAAAGATATTATACATTTAAAGATTAGCTTAAAGTAAAATGAGCTTAGCCTACCTTCGTCAAATCTCTTAGCTTAGAGATACCTAACACGAAGGGGGTTAATACTAATGAAAAAATTATATATAGCTATTACAACCGCTATGATCGTATTTGGTAGTGCCGTTCAGGTATTAGCAGATACAGCACATTGGGGTTAATTAAATAAAATGATACCCGGCATTATTTTATATATAATAATTAAAGGAGACTAATTATGAATAATAAATTGAAATATTATTTGTTTTTAATTCATTTATTTGCTTTAACATTATTAATTTATTTTGCTTCTATTCAAACACAACTTCCCAATATAAATTATTTAATACTATTTGCTTTTTTATTATTCATTTCTCATAACTCTAGTATATTTTTTATGTCTGGACCTAAAATATTTACATCTATAAAACTTCCTATTATTTTGCCAGGTATAGCAATAATAGGACCCTTTTGGATAGGTATATTATCATTAATATTTTTAACAGAAATTAAAAAAAGCAAAAGATTTATTTGGTACAAATCTTTATTTAATCGTTGTAATATTTTTGTTTCTATAATATCTGCTGGTATTATGTATAATTTTATAGAGTTTTATTTAAATCAAGATTTTGTGTTTTTTAGCTTTCTATTTGCTTCAATTACATATTTTATAGTTAATAATTTATTATTATATATTGTACTATTATTATCGAATGATGCTTCTCCAGAAAATATTATTAAGTTTTCTTCTCAATTAACTAAAAATGTCTTTGTATCATACATATTTGCTATTGTCTTTTACGCTGGTTATTTAAATTTCGGTAGCATATTTTTAATATTATCATTGATTCTTATCTATATAATCAAAGACTTCTTTTATTCTAAATTACAACAGATGAATACTGTTACTCAGGTAGTTGAGAGCTTCCTTAAAGTTATTGACTCAAAGGATGATTATACAGAAGGCCATTGCGAAAGGGTTGCTGAATATGCAGGTATCCTCTGTAGAAAGGCTAATTTGAAACATAATCAAATAGAAAAAATAGTCAATATGGCTAAGATTCATGATATCGGTAAGATTAGTGTGCCCGATGAAATATTAAAAAGCTCAGGTACTTTAACTGATAAAGAATATGCAGAAATGAAAAATCATAGCCAATATGGTTATGAAGTTTTAGAAGATCTGGATATTTTCAAAGAAGATTTAAATATTATAAAACACCATCATGAAAAATATGATGGCAGTGGCTACCCTGACGGATTGTCTGGCAAAGAAATTCCAGTTGGTTCAAGAATACTTTCTATCTGCGATGCATATGATGTTATGTCTACAGGAAGAGTTTATAAACCAGCTCTTACTAAAAAAGAAATCATCGCAGAATTCGAAAAATGTTCCGGTAAACACTTTGATCCTGATTATGCAAAAATGATGGTCGAGTTAATAAAAAAAGAACAAATTGGAGGGATAATGGCAGATGAAAAAGTTAAAAAAGCAAATTGAATCTATCGATGGAGTAATTTCCTGCAGATTAACCGGGGATAATAATATTGATGAGGTTCATATTATCTCAGATGATTCTAGAATGCCAAAAAGAATTGTGCGAGATATTGAAACTATTGTTTTAGTAGAAACCGGGGATGAACTGAATCATAAAAAGATAAGTATTGCCTCACTTAATAATTACAGCGAAAATGATAATGAAAGAGCCGTAGAATTAATTAGCGTCTATCATGAGAACAATAGGCCTATATGTAATTACAAACTAAAAATAGGTAATGAAATGAAAAATGAGTCTATAGAAGGATCAAACGTTGAAGGAATTGCCTGGTTATCAGCTAAAGGCATGATAGAAGTAATAGAAAAACATGAGCTAATTAAAGGTAAGATTCAAATGGAGAATGTTTGTTTGACAGGCAAAGATGGTGATGCTGTATTAGTAGAAATTCAAATGTATTTAGGTAGAAACTTTCAAAGTGGCCAAAAATTATTAGGAGCTGTCTATATCAATAATAATCTCCCCCTGGCAGCGTCCAAAGCAGCTCTAAAAGCGTTAAATAGACAGATTAATTATACCGAGTCAATATAATTATTTATCAAGAGCATCTCTTCTAATTAAAAATATTACCAACAATAAATAAAGACCTATTAAAAAATAATTGCCTCCATCAGGATACTGAAATATCTCTTCAGTAAAATAATAAATAAAGTTGAATAACATAACTGCTAGTAGGCTTCTATCTGTTCTATTGTAAATCCAGATAAGTATAATAGCAAGTATTAAGATATTTATCTGATAAAACCAAAATTGAATAGATATAATTGACATTCCTGAATGACTTGTTCCTTCTATTAAATATAAAGGAAGTTGCCAGATTATCATTGCCAGACCAATTACAATACCAGACTTTAATGATGACCAGCCAAGTTGCAGTTCATAAGCTGCTATCCCTCTCCAGGCCAGTTCTTCATATATTGCCGGAATTAATAGCAAAATTATAAAAACAGGACCTAAACTATATAAACTTTCAAATGATATTTGTGAAAGATACGATATTTCATTATTCAAGAAAAGATTACTAAAAACTGCTGTCATTAAATTAAATATAACAGGAAATAATATAATAAATACTGCCCATTTGATAGAAAAACTTCTCTTAGAAAAAATCTCTTTCTTTAATCTCTTTCTACTTCTAGAATTGTAATTTAGAAAAACAAATATAAGAAAAGTAGCTATTAATAAAAATCTCCCTAATAAATAAAAGCCCATCACAAAATTACTTTCAGCCATTGATTCCTGGCTTATAACTGCTGGCAACCATCCAAGCCAGCTTAAAATAATAGCCAGCCTGATAAATCCCATTCCTCGCTTTATACCAATTTCAGCTTTATCAACCTGGTTATTTCCATTCACAGTTGTAACCTCCAGTTTTAATAATTAACATCTATATTATAATTCACTATTAATTAAATTTATCCTGCAAAAATCAAAATCTAATATTTATATAATTTTAAGTGACTATGTCTATATATGTGTTAACCAGTTTACATACATACCCCCTAAGGGGTATTATAATAATATTAGTCTACCCAGCTGGGGTATAAACTAATAAGGAGGAAAAATCAATGGAAGCATTATATTTCATTATGGCTATTTTATTAATCATATCTTTCTTTTTCGATAAAGATAAAACAATAAAATCAATTAAAAGAGGTAGAGATAAATTCATGAAAATTCTACCTGGATATTTAAAACTACTTGTTATTATTTCACTTGTATTACTCTTTTCTGAAGATTTAATAGTTGAATATTTAGGTGGTCAAAATATAATTCTTGGTAGTGTTATGGGATTAATCATTGGTTCAATAACAATGATGCCTGGTTTTATAGCTTATCCATTAGCTGGTGTTTTATTATCAAGAGGAGTCAGTTATATGGTCATTGCTGCATTTATTACAACTTTGAAAATGGTCGGTATAGTAACTTATCCAGTTGAAAAAGAATACATGGGAGCCAAAGCTACTATTTATCGAAACGTTGCCAGTTTAATTATTGCCGCATTAATAACAATATCAATAGGCTTATTTTATGGAGAGGTGTTATTCTAAAATGAAAAAAAATAAATCTAACAACACACTAAATTATAGTATATTCGGCATTTTTATTGCTTTTTTAATAGTCTCTAGAATTATTAATTTCGAATTAGGAATAGAAATGGGAAATAATTTCTGGGTTTTCGCCAGAGACATGATATTAATTCTCCCACCAGCCTTTGTCATTATTGGCTTATTTGAAATCTGGGTTGATAGAGAAACAATTGAAAATAATTTCGGCAAAACTTCTGGAATAAAAAAGCATATCTATGCAATCTTGCTAGCTGCAACCACTGTTGGAGGAACTTTTGTTGCCTTTCCAGTTGCAAATTCTCTTTTTCATAAAGGGGCAGATTATAGCTCTATATTCACTTATATAACCTCGGCATCACTAGTTATGATTCCAATGAGTATTATGGAAGCTTCAATACTTGGTTTAGAATTCACCTTAATAAGAATCGGTGTATCTCTACCCCTTGTTGTAATAAGCTCGATAATATTAGCTTCATTATTTCAACAATACCATTATCAACTACCAAGCGACGTTTAAATTAAGCTCTGCTTCTTAAATATTCGAGTATATCAAATGGCATAGTTTTACCATCAGGGATTCTTTCTTCAAAGTTTTCTCTGGAATAAAAGCTATTTAAAGCCTTTTCAAAATCAGAATTAAATTCGCCATCAACAGGCCCATCATATAAACCAAAATCAATTAATAGTTCCTGAACTTCAATCAATTGCTGGCCCTTTAGCTCAACATGTTCAACATCACTTTCTAAGAAATAAAGATAAAAAAGATCGAGTAGCTCGGCCAGCTTCTCTATTGGTTCAGGATGATCATCAACCCTTAAATCGATATATTTATCGGTTAAACCACCATAGCCACCATTCTCCTTATATACAAGAATAGCTGCTGCCTGCTGGCCTCTAGAATCTCCACCGGCTGCCTGACCAGACTGTAAAGCCTTTAATAATCTATCAGCAAGCCTGCCTTCTGTCTCTTCAAAAGTTCTTGCCATCTCTTCAACTGTTTCTTTATTTACTAAAATATTGCCCTGAACTGCGAAGTTTTCACCAGTCAAGCCACCAGCCCAATCAAGACATTCCCCACCAGTGAAATTAGCTGATCGCCCTTGTATATCAACTATACCTAACTGACGATGAGAAGAACCATCATCATTTCCTGTCAATATTTCTATAGTCTCTGAAGGCGAATATCCTTTTTCTAATAAATCAATGCCTTCTGGCCCGTAAGCTGGATTAGCCAGTGCCTGAGTGGCAATTGCTCCAACACCAGATTTAATATATGGAACTATAGCGCCAGCAGCTAGAAATTTTGACTGTACAGCAACTCCAAGTTCTTCTGTCTCTGGATCAAAACCTACAATAGAAAATGTAGAAGTCTTTTTAGTTTTCATCTTTTCATCTCCCTCTGATATTTATCTTGAAATTATTAAGAAAAAACTTTTTTAAATGCTTTAAGATTTTCTGACTCTCTATTTTTAGACAAAATAGCAAAATCAACTGCCGAAAAGGCCTGACTATAAGTACCCTCTGGCAACAGAAATTCTGCAAAAATATCAGCTACTTTAACAGGATCATTTTGGAAAACACCACACCCAAATGCCCCTAATACTAAAGCATCAGTATTTTTAGCAACTGCTACTGCTAAAATATATTCAATTCTTCTTTTCATATATTCATTTACATTTTTTAAATTTTCTGGCTCTTCTTCTTTCAGACGGCCTACATTTACTGCAGGAGAAGTTACAAAGTTGACCTTCCAAAATTCATCTAATAAATCATTTGAATTATCTCTAATAACTGGGACTGCTGGAGAGTAGATTAAATGATCTGTATAAAGACCAGATTTAAATTGCTCATTAGCTTTATAATATTTCTCTCCATGACTTATCTGTGTTGCATATAAACAGGATTTCCTGGAAAGACTTTCTTCCTGGGCCTGACTACCATTCAGAAACCCACCTCCTGGATTAGTTGCCGAAGCAAAATTCAATACTGTGATATTATTAAAATCTTTATCGTATAGTTCTTTAGCAGCCTCTAATGAACCTTTATCCTTCACTTTAATATGCTGAGTATATCCAATATCTTCTGGCCCCTGGGGTTCAGCTAAATTCTGCCTTATCTGTGTTCTTAATGCCTCTGCTTCTTCAGGAGTAATAACTTCTGTTTTATCGATTGAACTATTTAATGATTCAGTTAGATAAACTCTTTCATCTTCACTATTTTCATAAAAACCTCTATCAATTATATCTAAAGTTTCCTCAGCAATCTTTTTTAGTTGCTTCCTCATTATTAACCCCTCCAATTAGAGTTGTTAATTATATTATATTTTCTAAATGATAATAATGCAACTATTTAATTAGCAAAAAGCCAGCCGTATCATAAATACGACTGGCCCATTAATTTTATAGAATTTAATTTCCAAATCTATTCGATTTTGATTTTGCTGCATTAATTCTACTTACAGCTCTATCCAGAGCAGCCTCAGCCCGGGCCTGATTCACTTTAGATTTTTCTTCCCGCAATCTTCTTTCAGCCCGTTCTTTTGCCTTTTTTGCCCTTTGGAGATCAATCTCTTCAGGCAATTCTGCTGTTCTTACTATCAAATTGATTTTATCAGGCTTTACTTCTAAAAAACCATCACTAATAGGTATCGGAATTTCTTTATCATTATTTTTTATTCTAACAACAGAATTTTCTAATGCAGTCACAAGAGGTGTATGTCCTGGCATAATTCCTATATTACCATCAATAGCCCTTGCAATAAGCATATCTATTTCATTGCTATATACAACTCTTCTTGGAGTCGTTATATCTAATTGAACTTTGGCCATAATTAATCACCGGCTTCCAGTTTCTTCGCTTTCTCGACAACCTCATCGATTCCACCAACCATATAGAATGCTTCTTCAGGTTTGTCGTCATGTTTACCATCTAAAATTTCTTTGAAACCTTTAATAGTTTCTTCCAGTGGAACATATTTCCCTGGAACATTGGTAAACTGTTCAGCAACAAAGAATGGCTGGGACAGGAATCTTTCAAGTCTTCTTGCTCTATTTACAACAATCTTATCCTCTTCAGATAATTCTTCCATACCAAGAATAGCTATTATATCCTGAAGATCATTATATTGCTGTAAAATCTCCTGTACCTGTCTTGCAACATCATAATGATCCTGGCCGATTATTCTAGGCTCAAGAATCTGAGATGTTGAATCAAGAGGGTCAACTGCAGGATAAATACCTTTTTCTGAAATTGAACGGGATAAAACAGTTGTTGAATCTAAATGAGCAAATGTTGTTGCAGGCGCAGGGTCAGTCAAGTCATCTGCAGGAACATAAATAGCCTGTACAGATGTAATCGAACCTGTTTTGGTCGATGTAATTCTTTCCTGTAAAGCACCGACATCCTGGGCCAGAGTTGGCTGATAACCTACCTCAGAAGGCATCCTACCTAATAAAGCTGAAACCTCCTGGCCAGCCTGAATGAAACGGAAAATATTATCAATGAAAAGCAAAACATCCTGACCTTCCTGGTCTCTAAAATATTCAGCCATCGTCAAACCAGTAAGACCAACTCGCATTCTAGCGCCTGGGGGCTCATTCATCTGACCAAATACCAGGGCAACTTTATCTAATATATCAGCTTCCTGAAATTCACGATAAAGGTCATTACCTTCTCTAGTTCTTTCACCTACACCAGAGAATACTGAATAACCACCATGCTCAATAGCTATATTATTAATTAACTCCTGAATTAATACAGTTTTACCTACACCAGCACCACCAAACAGTCCAACTTTTCCACCTCTTGAATAAGGTGCCAGAAGATCAATAACTTTTATTCCTGTTTCAAACACTTCTGTACTGGTAGCCTGTTCATCATATGCTGGTGGATCTCTATGGATAGGATGATTCTCTACAGCATCTACTTCACCCTTTTTATCAATAGTTTCACCTAAAACATTAAAGATTCTACCTAAAACTTCATCTCCAACTGGAACAGTAATTGGTGCATCCTGATCAATTGACTTCATCCCCCGGACAAGCCCTTCAGTTGAATCCATCGCAACTGCACGGACCCTATTATCTCCGAGTTGCTGCATAACTTCACAGGTTAAATCTATATCCTTTTCTTCATCTATAATTTTAACTGCATTATAGATATTAGGTAATTTTCCAGGCGGAAATTCCATATCTACAACCGGTCCAATAACCTGAATTACCTTGCCGGTTTCATTCTGATTACTCACGCTAAATTCCTCCTTTGTTACAACTAACAATAAATTTTCTATTTTTGATCAAAATTATTTAAGTGCTTCTGCTCCACTTACTATTTCGTTAATCTCTTTTGTAATAGCTGACTGTCTGGCCCTATTATAAGAGAGGGTTAAATCATCAATCATTTCTGTCGCATTTTCAGTTGCAGAGTCCATAGCAGTCATTCTAGCTCCAAACTCACTGGCTTTAGACTCTAAAAGTGCAGCATAAATTATATTATTCAAATACTGAGGCAGTAATTCATCTAAAACTTCCTGAGTAGATGGTTCATATAAATAATCTACCTGATGATCACTAACACTTTGCTCTTCATCACTTTGCTCAGCTGTAGTTTTCATCTCGCCCCGTTCTCCTGGAGGTATAACAGGCAATAAGGGGAGTTCATATACAGTCTGATTCAGTGGGGAATCAAAGTGGGTATATATTAATCTAACTTCATTAATTTCTTCTTCCATATAAGGACCCAAAATTTCATCAGTAATTGAACGGGCAAACCAGAAATCTGGATAATCATCAATATTAATATATTTAGTTAATATAT
>CAYONR010000052.1:0-9655 GCA_964405365.1 uncultured Halanaerobiaceae bacterium | reverse complement strand
TCAGGACCACAGGATGTTGAGCCTAATCCACGAACTTTTGATAATAAATTAAGATATATTTTTTCTCTGTTAGGAATTTCTGAATTATGATCTGATTTTATTAAATCTGAATCACTATAATTATGAGCTTTGAAATTAAATGTATCAGCATTTGAAGATCTAAATATTAAACCAGAGCCATGATTATTTCTTAATTTCAAAAATTTAACATTTCCTCTATTTCCATTTTCTTGAGGATGTATATATGGCGTATGCATCTCTTTAATATCTCTATTGAAAATGTCTACATAACATGCTTCCTGACTATCAGGATAATTCTCTCCTGGTCCAAGACCATACCATTCAACCTGGTTTAAAGAATAAGGTAATATTAATTGGAGACCTACTTGAGGTAATAAATAATCTTTGCTATTTTCAAACTTACCATTAACATTCACATTTATTTTACCATCACTAGATATCTCATAAATATATTTAGTTTTAAGTTTTAATGATTTCCCAGGAATGCCCAGGGAAGCATCTATAATTAATTTTATTAAATCATTATTTTTATTAGAAATTTTATAACTATCGAATCTCTCTATCATTCTATCTATGCCTATATCCTGCCATTCATCAGTATAATTTCTAGTTACTTCTGTATTATCATTATCTATTGGGGCGCGCCACAAATTAAGTGTAGGACCATCAACTATCTTTTCTTCATTATTATATTTTAAAGATTTAATTTTACCATTACTTTTAGAAAATATAACTTTAAACTCTTCACCAATTATCATTAAGTCTTTAACTTTATCCTTCACATTTAAATCATCATAATTATCAAACTTTACTTTTATATCATTCTGAAGTTTATTATTTAACTTAAATTGATATTTACAAATTTCATGACCTGCTTTTAAACAGTGAGTTTCTTTTTTTCTAGTAATTCTTATATTTAAATAAGTATCGGAGTTGGTATTATTAGGATAAATATAATCTTTCAGGATCAACTCAGATCTGCTATGCGCTTTTAACTTAATTGATTGACTACCACTACTAATAATTTTTTTCTGAATTTCTTTTGACTTACTTATAAATTCAACAACTTCCCAATTTATCAAAAAATTATCTGAGGATATAAAGTCATAAAGATTTTTAATTAATAACTTTCCTTTTATCTTATCAATAAGACTGACTTTAATTGGAGCCATAACTGCTTTATATTCTGTTAAGCCGGGAGAGGGGGTCCTATCTGGAAAAATCAAACCATTTATATTGAACTGCTTATCGTTAGGAAAATCATTAAAGTCACCGCCATAACCATAAGTCTTCTGACCATTATTATTAATATATAAAAGCCCTTGATCAATCCAGTCCCAAATAAAGCCTCCTTGAGCCCCGGGATACTTATAAAATATTTCCCAGTAATCCTTTAACTCTCCTGGTCCATTTCCCATAGCATGAGCATATTCACAAAGAATGACTGGTTTATTACTGTTTTTTGCAAGTTTTTTTGTTTCTGTAATTGATGGATACATCGGACCTATAATATCAACTATCTCCTGATTATGGTCCTGCTCATAATGAATCGGCCTAGTCGGATCAATTTTTCGTGTTTGTTTAGCCATTTTCTTATGATGTTCTCCAAAGCCACTTTCATTACCTAGCGACCAGATAATAATAGAGGGATGATTTTTATACCTTTTAACCATTTGCTGCATCCGTATAGTGAATGCTTCTTCCCAATCAGGATGATTGGCTAAATAATTCATATCAAAGTCTTCTAATTCTTCAAAACCATGAGATTCTATATCTGTTTCTGCTATGACATATAACCCATATTTATCACATAGTTCATAAAAAACAGGATGATTTGGATAATGAGCAGTTCTTACAGCGTTTATATTATTCCGCTTCATCATGAGAAGATCCTCTTCAATCTCTTTTTTTGTTATAGCTCTTCCTAATTCTGGATGAAAATCATGACGATTTACTCCCCGTATCATTATTGTCTTACCGTTAACTTTAAGCTGGCCATCAATAATTTCTATCTCCCTAAAACCAATTTTATTGTTAACGTTTTCTATTACATTACCTGTATCATCAATTAAACTAATATTTAAATCATATAAATTTGGAGTTTCAGCTGTCCATTGGTCAGGATCTTTAACTTCTTTAATAAAACTTATCTCTTGAATAGTTTCTGATTTCAAATGATTTAAAGGTATTGATTCAGAAAAAATTAGATGATTCCTTTTTAACTCAAACTTGATTTTATAATCTTTTATTGTATTTTTTAAATTATTAGTTATTTTGGTAGATATTTTTAGTTCACCATCAGAATAATCATTTGTCAGCTTAGTCTCAATTTTATAATCATCAATATTTACTTTCGGCTGACTATAAATATAAATATCTCTAAAAATACCGCTCAACCACCACATATCTTGATCTTCTAAATAACTTCCATCAGACCATTGAATAACTTGAATAGCAATAAGGTTACTTTTCCCGTAATTAAGTTTATTAGAAATATTAAATTTAGCTGGAAGTCTACTACCCTGACTATATCCACAATATTCTCCGTTTACCCAGAAATTAAAAGCTGAATCAATTCCTTCAAAAGTTATAATCTGTTCTTCTTCCCTTAAATTTTCTGGTAAATAAAATTTATTTCTGTATAAACCAGCCGGGTTTGGTTTAGGAGGATTAGGTGGATCGACTGGGAAGGGATACTGAATATTAGTATAATGAGGATGACCATAGCCCTCTAACTGCCAATGAGATGGTACATTAATTTTTCCCCATTCTTCTTTCAAGTCTGGATTAAAATCTAATTTATAAAAGTTCTCGTTATATATATTTATATCTTCAATATATTTAAAATCCCATAATCCATTTAGTAGTTTCAAATATCTCTGGTTTGTAGTTAAGAAATTAATTTTTCTTGCCGAAGTATCTTTTCTATTTTCGCTTATAATTTTAGGGTTTTCCCAATTATTCATCATTATCACCTCAGTTATAATCTGGTAACCAATCTCCATGTGCTTCAATTAAATCATCGCAAAGAGAGATTATATCATCTATTGAAAGTTCAGCAGAAGTGTGCGGGTCCAGCAAAGCTGCCTGGTAAATATATTCTTTATTCTTTGTTAAAGCGGCTTTTTCAGTTAATAAATGGACATTTGTATTAGTTCTATTTAATGCTGCAAGTTGTTCTGGCAATTTTCCTACTTTACAGGGGTTTATACCATTTCTGTTAACCATACAGGGAACCTCAACCACAGCTTCATCCGGGAGGTTATCTATCAACCCTTTATTTAGAACATTTCCACCAATCTGAAATGGATTATCTGTCTCCATAGCCTCTATTATAAATGAACCGTATTCATTACTCCTGAACTCATGCTTAAGATCTTCATTGTCAAGAAGGTTATCCCTAATATCTTCCCATTCTTTTATCTGCTCTTCACATCTTCTTGGATATTCATCAAGTGGAATATTGAATCTTTCAATTAACTCAGGATATTTTGACTTGATAAAATAAGGTAAATACTCAGCAGTATGTTCACTGGACTCTGTTAAATAATAACCAAATCTTTTCATTATTTCATACCTAACCAGATCATCATGGGATTTTTCTCTATTAAACGCCTTTCTTTTAACTTCAGGATAAATATTTTTGCCGCCTTTTTCTAATTCCAATAGCCATGCCTGATGATTAATTCCTGCTATTAAGCTATTAATATTATTTCTTTCAATATCTAGAGGATCTAATAGCTCTTCAACACAGGCCTGTACACTATGACATAAACCAACTGTATTAATATCAGTTTCTTTAAGCATAACTCCAGTTAATGAAGGTATTGGATTTGTATAATTTAAAAACCATGCATCTGGACAAACTTCATTCATATCTTTAGCAAAATTTAAAAGTACAGGTATCGTTCTTAATGCTCTAAAAATACCACCAATACCTATAGTATCTCCTATTGTTTGCCTCAATCCATATTTTTTTGGAATTTCGAAGTCTATAACTGTGGCCGGCTTATAACCGCCTACCTGAATAGCATTTATTACATAATCAGAATCTATTAACGCTTCTTTTCTGTTTTTATATGAAAGTATATTAACAGGCTGATTATTATTTTTATTTATATTATCCAGAATCATCTTAGATTCATTTAATCTTTTATGATCTATATCAAATAAAGCCAATTCTGAGCCTTTAAGCGCTGGAGTTAAAATACAATCTCCTAAAATATTTTTTGCAAAAATTGTGCTGCCAGCTCCAATAAAAGTTATCTTTGCCATCAAAAACACCTCACATTTTTATTTGCGAACTACCTTCAGAAGATTCAAGAATATATATATCTGGCTTTATCCCTGTTTCATTTTTATATCTTTTATCTATTTCATATTCAAATTTTTCAACACTATCTTCTCTTACTAAATTTATTGTGCTTCCACCAAAGCCAGCTCCTGTCATTCTAGAACCACAAACTCCATCTATACTTTTCGCAATCTCAACTAATAGATCTAATTCTTTAGAACTAACTTCATATAAATTCTTTAAACTCTTATGAGATTCTAATAAATTTCTACCAACTTCTTTTAAATCATTATTTTTTAAAGCATCTCTAGTTTTACAGACCCTTTGATTTTCATATATTACATGTTCCGCTCTATTTCTAATTGTTTCTGATAAATCATTTTTATATTTATTAAAATCAGAAATAGAAACATCTCTTAATTTTTTCACTGACTTCTCTAAATTATTATTAAAAAAATTTACTGCCTCATTACATTCTGAAATACGATCATTATAAGCTGAATTTACAAGATTATGTTTCTTTTTAGTATCTGTAATAACTATTTTTAGATTTTTGAAATCCAATTTTATAAAATTATAATCCAGAGTTCGACAATCAATAAATAAACCATTATCTTCTTTACCTAAAGCTGACACGAATTGATCCATAATACCACAGCTAACACCTACAAATTCATTCTCAGCTTGCTGAGAAACTAAAGCCAACTCTTTTTTACTTAAATTGAGATTAAACATAGAATTAAATGCTTCTGCTACTGCTAACTCTAGAGCAGCTGAAGAGCTTAATCCTGCACCTGAAGGGATATTACCAGCAATATACATGTCTACTCCTTTTATTTTATTTTTTGAGTTCTCATGTATTTTTAACTGAAGATATTTAATAACTCCCTGAACATAATTAATCCATTCGTTATTTTCGTTATAATCAATCTTATTTAAATTAAATTTTGCTTCTTCTTCAAAATCTAAAGAATAAACATTTACTATATTATCTTTTCGATATTTAGCGGCTATAGTAATATTTCTGTTAATAGCAATTGGCAGCACAAACCCATCATTATAATCAGTGTGACCCCCAATTAAATTAATTCTTCCAGGAGCTTTAAAGTATTTAAAATCTCCCTTATCCTTATTAAGATAGTTATAAAGTCTGTCGATTGGCTTATTCTTCATAAAAACCTCCCTATTCAACTCCAACCTGAGCTAGAAATCTTTCAAAACCATTTTTCCCTTTCTCATTTAATTTATATACGCCTGCATCTTCTAATACATTTTTAAATTTATTACCTACTTCTTTTTCTAATATTTTAAAAGCCCCATCCTCATTTAAGTTATCTCCATATTTAGAGAATAGGTCTTCTAGCCATTGTTGATGTGCTTTAATCTCCTCAGGAATTTCTTTAGATTGATATTTTCTATTCCCGGTTAAATATTCATTAATAATTTTTAATTCGTTTTTTAATCTTCCAGGAAGAATAGCCAGGCCCATTACTTCTATTAAACCAATATTTTCTTTTTTTATATGATGAAGATCCTTATGAGGATGAAAAATGCCATCAGGATATTCATCATTTTTACGATTATTCCTCAAAACAATATCTAATTCATACTCATTGTTACTATTAATTCTAGCAATTGGTGTTACTGTATTATGTTCTTTCTTCTCTCCATTTACTTCAGTTTTGGCTATGATATTATTAGTTGAATCACTATATTTTCTCCATTTAGAAAGAATTTTAGTTGCAAGATCGATTATTTGACTATTACTTTTTGAGCTCAATCTTATTACCGTTAAAGGCCATTTCAACCTTGAAATATTAACATCCGAGTAATCTTTATGATTATATTTTTTTAAGTTTTCAGCTCCATCCATTGGAAAAATGTGATTTCCTGCCTGAAAATGATTATGATTTAATATAGAACCACCGACAAGAGGTAAATCTGCATTAGAACCAATAAAATAATGAGGAAATTCCTCTATAAAATCAAATAGCTTCTTAAATGAATCTTTATCTATTCTCATATCTTCATGGTCCTTTGCTAAAACAATCGAATGCTCATTATAATATACATAGGGAGAAAATTGAAAAAACCATTGTTCTTTCTCTAATCTAATTGGAATTAGCCTGTGATTATCCCTGGCAGGATGATCTAAACGCCCGGGATAACCTGCGTTCTCAGGACACAAAGCGCATTTAGGATAGTCTGAGCTTTCCATAGATTTTGCTTTAGCTATGTCATCGGGATCTTTTTCTGGTTTAGATAAGTTTATTGTAATTTCTAATTCACCATATTCTGTATCATATGACCATTTTTCATTTTTAGAAATTCTATCAGCTCTAATATAATTTGATTTCCATGATAAATTATAAAACCACTTTGTTGCAGATTTTATTCCCTTTTCTTTTGTTAAATTCCAAAACTTATTTGATATTTCAGACTGTCTGGGCATTAATTCCCCCATAATCTTTGTATCAAATAAATCTCTAAAAGTAACAGAATTTTTTTCTATTAAATCTTTCTTATATGCATAATCTACAAGTGGATCTAAAATTTCCTGTATAGATTCATTATTATCTAACTCTATTTTTTTATTATAGGGTTGATTTAACCGAAACATATTTAATAATTGATTTCTAACTATTAATGTATCCCAACCTTCAATCAAATTATTATTTAAACCATATCGAATTAACTTTTCTATCTGTAAGCCAGGATTAAATTTATTTTCATTCATAATCATCACTCCTATTATCTAAACATTAAAACCATTAGGGTTATTTTTATGCCAGTTCCAGGCAGTGGATATTATCTTTTCTAAATCTTCAAATTCAGGCTGCCAGTTAAGGTCTTCTTTTATTTTAGCCGAACTTGCTATTAATACCGGTGGATCTCCTGGTCTACGGTCTGCAGGTTCTGCAATAATTTTCTTCCCTGTTACCTCTCTAGCTGTATTAATTACTTCTTTTACAGAATAGCCGGAACCACTTCCTAAATTATATATGTTGCTACTCTCCCCTGCTTCCAATGCTTCTACTGCTAATATATGGGCTTTAGCCAAATCGTTTACATGTATATAATCTCTTATACATGTACCATCTCTTGTATCATAATCTGTACCATATATTTCTAGCTTTTCTCTTTTATCTAGTGCAGTTTCTAAAACAATCGGTATCAAATGAGTTTCAGGATTATGGTCTTCTCCAATATTACCATCTGGATCAGCCCCACTAGCATTGAAATACCTTAAAGAGATATATTTAAAATCAAAAGTCTGATCATAATCAGATAATATATTCTCAAAAAATAATTTACTCCTGCCGTATGGATTTTTCGGATCAGTGATAGAATTTTCTTTTATTGGAATCTCTTTAGCCTCACCATAGACAGCTGCTGTTGAAGAAAAAACTAATTTATCAACATTAGATTTTTTCATTGCCTCTAATAAATTAATACTACCAATTAAATTATTTTGATAATACTTATCTGGCCTTTCAACTGACTCTCCAACAAGACTATCTGCAGCCAGATGAATAACTGAATCAAATTTATAATTTTGAAAAAGATCTTCAATAAAATCAGTATTTTTCAAATCACCATTTATAATTTCTCCACCAGTAACTGCTTCTTTATGGCCTTTAGAGAAATTATCTAAAATAAAAGGTTTATGACCAGTTTTTAAAATTTCTTTAACTACATGTGAGCCTATATAACCAGCTCCACCAGTAACTAATATATTCATATAAGTCACTCCTCAATTAATTATTTACCCATTCCCATAGTTAAACCTTTGATAAAATATTTTTGTAAAGCTAAAAATACAATTATTGTTGGAACAGCAGCTAATAGAGCACCTGCCACTAATACGCCCCAATCAGTTACATACTGTCCCTGTAAACTAGCCAGACCTGCGGTTACAGGCTTTAAACTATCACTCCTAATTAAAACCAGGGCCCAAATATAATCATTGAATATCCAGGTAAACTGCAAAGTAGCCAGGGCTGCAAGGGCTGGTTTTGTTAGTGGCAAGAAAATCTTATAGAAAATTTTAAATTCAGAGCAGCCATCAATTCTTGCTGCTTCAGCAAGTTGAACAGGTATTGTTGACATAAAATTACTTAAGAAAAAAGAACAAAATCCCATCTGAAATGTTATATGAATCATTATAAGTCCAAAATATGAATTATATATTCCTAAAAAATTACTGAGTCTAAAAACCGGAACTAATAATATTTGAAATGGTAATAACATACCGGATAAAAACAATAAATAAATAAATGTATTACCTTTAAACTCATATTGTGATATTGCAAAACCAACTAAAGAAGACAACGCTAATGTTCCTACTAAAGAGGGTATAGTAATAATAAAACTATTTTTCAAATAAGTATTCAAATTTCCTAATCTCCATGCTTCTGCGAAATTATCTAAAGTGATTTCACCAGGAATACTCCAAAAACCACTGGCCCTTAAATCTTGAAGTGGTCTAAGTGCCGTAAATAATGCACCTAAAATTGGGAGAATCCAAACTGCAACAAATAATGATATTGCAATAAATAATATGATTGTTCCAATTTTATTTTTAAAGGAAGCTTCTCTGAATTCTGAAATCGCTGTACTAAGCAACTTTATCACCTCTGGATTTCTTATCTCTTTGTTGAATAACGTAATAGAAAATAAATCCTATCATTATCATAAATAATACAACTGCTATAGAGGCACCATAGCCCATATTATATCTTGCAAATGCCTCTTTATACATAAAATTTGCAAGGACTTCAGTCTGTCTGTAAGGGCCTCCATCTGTCATAATATTAACAAAATCAAAAGCTCTTAAAGATTCAATCATTGTAATTACAATTACTATTGTGGTTGTTGGTTTTAATAATGGTAAAATAATATGGCGAAATCTTTGCCAGGCTGTAGCTCCATCTATTCTAGCAGCTTCAATTAAAGTAGGTGAGATAGAAGTTAAACCTGCTAAATAAATTAACATAACATAACCAGTATGACGCCATACACCAGCAAAAATTATAGCATAAGTAGCTATATCTGGATCACTTAACCAACCCCTTGTTAATGAACCAAGTCCTATTAAAGTCAAAGTATGATTTAATAAACCGCTCCTTGGACTATAAATCCAGGTCCAGATAAGACCTATAACAACTGGAGCTAGAACCATCGGTGAATAAATTAATGCTTTAAATATTTTTGCTCCAGGAATATTCTTGCTTAACAAAATTGCAAGAAATAGACCTAAAGTAACTGGAACAATTAAAAAAACTATAACCCATCTTAAATTATTCATTAATGATATATGAAAAGTGCTATGTTGAAATA
>CAYONR010000051.1:0-9881 GCA_964405365.1 uncultured Halanaerobiaceae bacterium | reverse complement strand
CAATTCTTGTTTCTCCGAGACAGTATGAACACATTGCTGATGGCATTGAGAATCTTAATTTACGTCCTGTCACAGTTTCTATATCCTCTTCCTGATCATAGAGGAAGGTTGAAAATTCATAGGCTCCCTGACCGGTCAGTCCATTTACATGCATTACTAATGCTGCCGGGTTAACATCACTTACTCTGGAAGCAAATACCTCTCTCTCGGCTTGAGATACTATATCACCTTTAGTAATAACAACCATATCGGCTCTTTTAAGCATCGGCCCTATTTTACGAGGGGTATTAATTCCACTTAAATTATCAATAACACAGATCGCTTTTATTTCATTAATATAAGGTGAACATCTATTACATAATCCGGCACTTTCTGTAATTAACATATCTAATCCTTTTTTGCGACCCCACTGGACTACTTCTTCTATATTACTTACAAAGTAATGATCCGGGCATAAAGACCCTGAAAGGCCCTTTTTAACAGGTATCCCCTCTTTAGCATATAACTCGTCATCATCTGTATAGAGACAATCAAATTTAACTACTCCAACATTAATATTCCGTTCTTTCAAAGCATTAATTGTTTTTAAGATAACAGCAGTTTTTCCTGAAGAAGGTGGACCTGAAACTGTTACTAAATTCATATTAATTACACCCCTTTGCTGATTGATTAAATTTCAAAGTTAATTCATCTATCAATTCTCCTGGATTATTTTCTCGTAAGAAATCCCAGCCTGGCCACATAAACTTACTATCTGCAGGCAGGTTATTATCGATATCATC
The DNA here is from genome assembly GCA_964405365.1 of uncultured Halanaerobiaceae bacterium. Classification (GTDB taxonomy): domain Bacteria; phylum Bacillota; class Halanaerobiia; order Halanaerobiales; family Halarsenatibacteraceae; genus Halonatronomonas. The sequence goes on along the minus strand of CAYONR010000051.1, from coordinate 9,099 downwards.
TCTTACAGATGGGAATAATCCCTGTTCTGAAAGAATTGCTCCAACCTTTTTAGATGCAAAGAAGTCAACTACTGGCTGTAATTCTGGTAAAGAAGACTCTTTAATTAACATAAAGATAGGACTTATGATAGCTCCATCTTCTGGCCAGACAAATTCCATATGTGGGAATCGTTTTGCCATTCTTGTAAAGAAATATGGCATTATAGTCACAGCCGGTTCACCTTTCTTTTTCCGTCCACCTTCTTTAACCATTTCTGAAGGATGCAAAGACTTCTGCATTGAGCGACCAAGGTTTTCTACACCTTCAGATCCATACTTTTTATAAATATTAATTAAAATAGCATTGAATAGATCAAAGTCACTTACTGGAAGACTTATGCTATTTTCAAATTCTGGTTTTAAAAGATCCTTCCATGTTTTAGGAGCTTCCCGTCCAGCAAGTTCTTCCTGGTTGACTAAAAACACTGCAGGTACAACACCTATGATAGAATAGTCTCCATCTGGATCAAAAAGATTAATATCATTCCTTATAAAATCATTATTTAAATTTTTAAGCCCTGTAGTATCTTTAAAAACATCTTTACGTCTGTAATGATCCATTAAATCCCTATCAAAGAATAAATCAAAACCAGCAGAAATATATAAATCAGAAAGTTTGTCTGCAGATGGCTTATCTTCAATACTTTCTTTTAACCAATCCAAACCCTGAGATGCTGATTTAAGTTCTCTTTTCAATGGGGATTTGATTTCATTTTCCAGTTCATCCAGACCTTCCATTAAAGGCATTTTTACTGGGCATGGCAGTAAACCTGTTATTTTTAAAGCCTTATTTTCATTATCAATATCATTTGCCTCATCTGAGTTATTAAGCTCAGTTATTAATAACTCAACAAGTTTATCTAAATCAAGAGATTTCATCATTGCAGCCTGTTTTAAACTTATCTTGCTACCAAAAATTTTCCTTTTTTCATCATCTTTAAGCTGTTCAAAACCTTTATTAGCCAGCAAGTCAATTAATTCTGGATATCTGTCAGTAATTTCATATAGCGTATCATTAACAGAGAAATATTTATTTTCCACATTTATCACTCCTGTAATTATTATCATATTTCATCTTTGTTTTTTATCACTATATAAAATATACCATTATACTATACTTTTCTCTGTGACAGATATCACGGTAAGCAAATTTTTATTTATTAATCTCTCGAATTTTATTTATACTAACTCTTTGAGGTTTTTCTGCTTCATCTCTAACCTCAATTTCTTCAGGCTCGTCATTATAATAATCTGCAATAAGTTTTTTAACTCTCGAACGACAAAAATTAGCCTGACAATTACCCATGCCGGCTCTAGTTCTTCTTTTGATTGCATCAGCAGTCTTAATAGGTATATTTCTGTTAAGCGCTTCTAATATTTCAGCTTCAGTTACAGTTTCACATCTACATATTATATTTTTTTGAGGATCATCAGCATCTATCTCACCATCAAAGTTCTTATCTTTTACTTTAATTATAGGTTCTCTATCTGGATCAAAATCTTTATTTTTATTTAAATTAATGCCTAAATCTTTTAAAATTTCAATTACGCTTTCTGCTATCGCAGGTGAAGCAGTTAAACCTGGCGAATCAATTCCGGCAACATTAATAAAATTAGAAATCTCACTCTCTTCAATTATAAAATCATTCCGATCAGAGCTTGCTCTAACCCCTGAAAAAGTTGTTAGGGCTCTTTTTAAATCAAAATCAGGAATAGATTTTCTGGCGGTCTCTATAATTTTTTCTAATTCTTCAATAGTAGTATCAATATTTTCTGGCTTATCTATCTCTTCGCTATTTGGCCCAATCATAAAGTTTCCATGATAAGTAGTTGTCACTAATACCCCTTTAGTTTCAGGAGTAGGTGTTTGAAAAATAACCTTGTCAACTAAGTCGGCCTGATCTTTGCCAAATAATATATACTGACCCCTTCTAGGAGTTATTGAAAAATCATCTGCCCCAACATAGGCTGCCACTTTTTCACTTCCAGTTCCAGCAGCATTAATAACATACTTACTTTTATACTTTTGCTTGTCAGTAATAATTTCAAAATACTCATTTTTATTATTTATATTTGTAACTTCTGATGATAATATAAGCTCAACTCCATTTTTAACTGCATTTTCAGCCAGGGCAACAACCATTTCATAAGGAGAAGCCACTCCCACTGAATGACAATAAAAAGCAGTCTCAACTTCATCATTTATATTTGGCTCAAGTGATTTAATCTTGCTTTTATCAATCATCTCAATATCATCTTCTTCATGCCCAACTGCTAAAGCATTCTCATAAATCTTTTCAAGTTCTTTTTTATCCTGTTCATCAAATCCAATCACCAGTGCACCTGGACGCCTAAATCCAAAGTTTAATTCTGAATCAAGCTTTTTAAATGCCTGATTACCTTTAATACATAATTCACCTTTTAATGTTCCAGCTGTTCCAACATAACCACCATGAACAATTCCACTATTGGCTTTAGAAGCTCCAGTGCTAACATCAGATTCTTTTTCAATTAAAACAGTATTTAAATCATATTTAGAAAGTTCTCTGGCTATGGACGTTCCAACTACACCACCGCCAACAATTGCTATATCATACATATTAACCCTCCAATTATCTAGCCAAATAAAGTCATTAAACTACCAGCAATACTTATTGATATTAAAATTGTTAGGATAATTAAACTTGCAAAGGAACCAGTAATAGTTAAAAGAGAACTAAATAAAGATATCTCCTGGGTTTTTCTGATCACTTCAATTGATAGCAGAAGATACCAGACAAATACTAAAATTCTTATAAAATCATTTATCAGTACAATTGCTGTAATTTCTGCAATAAATAATCCCACAGGTAAAAATATAAATACAATTGTACTTACTGATAAACCTGTAAATAAAGAAAAGTAATCACCGGTGCCACCTAAAAATTTACTCAAAAAAACTAAAATTAAAGATAGAAAAATAGTTCCAAATATATGGCCAAAAACTCCAACCAGAGATATTGGTAATAAATTTATTATATTTGATCTTAAAATAAGATTTGTGTTTGTAATAGTAATTATAAACGAAGATATTAATAAAACAAAAATGCCTGTTGCTATAGGTTCAAATTTCTTTATTTTTAAAATCGTTTTTTGAGGTGTAAAGATGATTCCATAAATCAAATCATAAAACCTCATATTATCAACTCACTTTCCGAATAAAATTATTAAAAGCCTGGAACCTGATATTTTAATGCAGGTTTTAAACCGTTCTCTAACCTTTCAAGAAGAATTAGTTCAGGATCTTTCTGGCCTTGAATAATTTGAGGAATTTTTACAGCCAACCCACTCATCCTATGGAATAAGCCTGGTTCTGATGGGTAATAATATTCTGGGTCTTCAATCTCCAAAAGCTCTGCGGCTACTTTTAAAGCCTCACTTCTTCCTCCTAATGAATCAATTAACCCATATTCTAATGCCTGACTCCCTAAGAATATTTCTCCAGTTGCATATGGTAAGATATCTTCTGGATTCATATTTCGGCCTTCAGCTATATGATTAATAAACTGATTATATGCTTCATCAGTTAAATTTTGCATTTTATCTCTTTCTTCATCAGTTAAAGTCCTGGAAAACATATCTTTGTGTTCACCAGAAATAATTGTTTCCCTTTCTATACCTAATTTTTCTAATAAACCATCAGGATCATAAAAAGTTGTAATTACACCAATAGAACCAGTCATAGTCCCTGGATGCGCTACTATACTATCAGCTGCCGCAGCAATATAATAACCGCCAGATGCTGCCATATCTCCCATAGAAATAATAATTGGCTTTTCATAACTTGAGATTATATCATATATTTCCTGAGAAGCACCGATAGCTCCTCCTGGAGAATCTATTCTTAATACAACTGCTTCAATCCCATCAATATTCTTAACTTCATTCAATCTCTGAGCAACTCTATCAGGAGTTATTACTCCAGTACCAAAGCCAGCTAAACCCTCTTGAATTGGGCCCTGAAAAGAAATAAATGCTACTCTATTTTCTAAAGCATCTGTAGTATCAGGATAATAAAACAGACCAAAGATTGCTCCAGCGACAATTAAAACTAAAAATACAATAAATATTTTACGTAAAATCATTTTTATCCTCCTTCATATAATTAAGATTAAAAAGACGACCGGCAAAAACGCCGGCCGCAAAATTAATGTTTTTAAAAATCACTTTTATTTAACAATTAAAACAGACGTCTTTGCATGGTGGACAACTTTATCAGTTATACTTCCTAGAAGAAATCTCTTGACAGCTCCTAAACCTTTATCAGCTATAACAATCAACTCAAAACCATTTTCAACAGCATAATCACAGATTAAATCAGCAGGATCACCAACATCAATTTCTGTTTTTGCAGTCACTCCCTCTTCAGCTAACAATTCTTTTGCCTCTTTTAATATTTTCTGTCCTCTTTCCATATAAGCTTCTCTTCTTTCCAGCAATCCTTCTGTCTGGACAGTTGCATAGTAAGCAGAAGCTGAACTGGCAGTAATTTCCGGGACAACATTTATCAAAGTAACTTCTGAATCAAGAGACTTAGCCAATTCTGCACCTTTTTTAGCAGCCTTTTTTGAATGGTCAGAACCATCAACAGCAATTAAAATCTTTTTCATGATTTTGCCCCCTTTTTATGCTAAAGACAGAGTATTATTTCTTGCTTTCTTATTATAATAATTATAGATTAACTGAAAAACTCCTTGTTAATAAATTTTATTTCATATGACTCTGACTGTTAAAAGCCTTTAAAACATAATTGTTATCATAAATATCAATCTTAGTAATCCCGGTATTAGCAACTTCAAATTTTCGATAATTAATCAAAGGCATTTCTAAAATTGTTACCAGTAGTATCATAATAACTCCACCATGAGTTACTATTGCATTCTTTTTATAACTTTTTTCTAGAACTTTATTAAATCCATGTAAAACTCTTCCCTGAAATTGTTCTAAGGTTTCACCTGAAGGAGGAGAATATTTAACTGGATCTTTAATCCACTTCTGAAAATCAAGAGGATTCTCATTCTTGATTTCTTTAAAACTTTTGCCTTCCCAATTTCCAAAATTCATTTCTCTAAGCTCTTTAAATTCTGAAACATCATTTTCATGAAATGAGGCTATAATTTCTGCTGTTTCTTTTGCTCTTTTCAAATCACTGCTGGCAAAATAATCAATATTTAGATTCGCCAACTCTTTAGCTGCTTCTCCAGCCTGTTGTCTGCCCCAATCATTTAATTCAATATCCATATGACCCTGATATTTCTTTATTTTATTCCATTCAGTCTCTCCATGCCTGATTAATATAACTTCTTGTTTATTTGCCAATATTAATTACCCCCATTAAATTCAAATATAATAAGCTGTAAATATAACTAATAAAATTATTATTTCTCCAATTTCATTTATCATGCCATAAACATCACCGGTTAAACCATCAATCTTACTCATGGTATAGTTCGCTACATAAATTGTTATCAATAATGGAATTATTATTAATCCAAACATAACTCCTAATGAAATTATATCATAAAATAGATAAACTAAAAAAATAAATACTGGCAACAAAGAAGATATAATAAAATCTTTATTAGACACTTCATAATCAAAACCTTCACCAAGACTACTCTTTTCAGCTCTAGGAAAAAATTTTATTGCGAAAATGACAAGCCATCTACTTAAAACAGGAAATATTATTAATGCTGAAATAATATTAAACTCCTGGAGTTGATAAAACAAAGTAAATTTCAATAATAAATAAATAACAGCTGTTACTGTTGCAAAAGAACCATTTAAACTATCTTTCATTATTAATAATACCTTTTCCTTTGACCTATTACTAAATAAACCATCGACCGAATCTAATAAACCATCTAGATGAATCGCCCCTGTCAAGTAGATATAAAAACCTAAAAGTATAACCGCCACTAATATAGGCGGCCAAAACAAACTTAGAACAGTATACGCCAGGGCTAAAATCAAACCCAATATTAATCCAACAAAAGAAAAATACTTCAATGATCTAGACGGCAAATCATTATTGTAATTCAACTCAAATGGCAGTGATATTCTTGTTAAAAATGTTATAGAAAATATAATTGACTGGAGTTCTTCCTTCCATAACTTATTCATTTAAGTTTCCCCCAGAATAAAAATTTTCTGGTTTAATAGTATCATCATTAAATTTCTCTTTATCTAATTCAATAGGAATACCTGCAAGAGCAAAAAATGTTTTATCGGATTTTTTTGCAATCCATTGGTTTAACCAGCCTGCTTCATCTCTAAATTCTCTGCCTAGTTTATTGCCAGGAACAATTCCCAGCCCAGTCTCATTAGAGACAAAAATTATTAAACAACTCTTCTTATTTAAAAACGTTAAAAAATCATCTAATTCATTTTTGATATCTTCAAGATTATAGTCTTCTTTACTGATCATATAATTAGTAAGTAATAAAGTTAAACAATCTAAAATAACTACAGATTCATCTGGAATATTAGCAGATTTAATGGCCTGATAGATATTCAAATCTGCTTCAATCGTCTGCCAATTATCAGGTCGCTGTTCTTGATGTTTCTTTATTCTGTTCTCCATCTCTTTATCTTTAGCTTTAGCTGTAGCTAAATAAATAATCTGCCGGCCATATTTTTCTTCCTGACCGGCAGCAATCTTTTCAGCTAAAGAGCTCTTTCCGCTCCTGGCTCCTCCTAAAATAAAAACAATCATTAAATATCCTCAATTTCTTCCTGTAATTCAGGATAAATAGCCCCTACTAATGCTTTTAAACCATCAATAAGTCTAGGCGATGGACGACTTACAATATCCTGATTTATTATATGAACTCTTTCATTTTGAACTGCAGTTAATATTTCATAATTATCTCTATTTAAAATTTCCTCTCTAGATACTTGATGGTCAGCACTATGAGGAGTAGAAATATAAACTTCTGGATCTAAATAAATTAAATCTTCTAAGCCAAATTGAGGCCACCCACTACCAGCTTCAGCACCAATATTGTCTCCACCTGCCAGAGAAATCATATTATCAATAAAATTATCGCCACCAGCAGTTGTTAATGGATCATTCCAGATTTCATAAAAGACCTGAGGTCTTTCTTCTCTCTCACCAACTAAATCAAGAATCTTATTCATTCTATCTTCCATATTATTTACTACATCAGTTGCTTCATTCATATTCCCAGTAACTAAACCAAGACGAGTCATTGCAGAAAAAGTATCCTGAACACTTGCAGGATAAAAACCTACTACTTTCATGTCTAGTTCTTTTAAGCGCTCAATAACATCCATAGGATTAATACCATCTGCAACTATTAAATCAGGCTCCTTGCTCACAATGGCTTCAATATTAGGTTCGGTTATACTTCCAATTGTATCAACTTCCATTGCTTCTTCTGGGTAATCACAGAAAGCAGTTCTCCCGACGACCCTATCTCCAAGACCTACTGCAAATAACATTTCAGTTATATTTGGGGCAAGAGAAATAATTCTTTCAGGTGCTTCGTCTAATTCCACTTCATTACCTAAATCATCTGTTATTCCAACAGGCGAAGATTGCACAGCCGGAGAAATAACTAAAGCGATTAACAATAAAACACAACTTATTTTTGCAATTCTATTAAACAATTTCATAATAAAGCCTCCAATTTTTAAATTAATTTTCCTAGATAAGTAATAGGAATCTCTATTTTATCTCGATAATAATCAATTCCACTATTTGAAATTAGCAAAACTGCTGTTGCAGGTCCTGCTGACTTCTTCTCAAGATGACTATTTGAAGATTTGAATTTCAAGCCAGTTTTACTTAGAATATAATTAATTCTCTGAACAGCTCCACCTGATCCTACAGGCATTAAATTTTTAGTTGATTTATCTCTAATTAAATTTTTAAAGACTTCTGAATTAATTATTTTATCTTTATTGATTAAAACCTGCTCACCAACTAAAGGTTTGCCGATGATAAACAGTTTATCACCTTGATTTACCTGCAACCAATTTAATTCGTTTTTATTTGATATACCAGTTATCATAATAGAAATTGAAGTCTGCTTAGGTTTAAAATTATCTTCAGTACTTCCTGTTATTAGATTTTTTTCTTCTCCTTGCCATTCATCTAAAGATCTTAAAATACCGGCTTCAATTTCCTCATAATAATTATTTGATAACGATGTTGCAAAAGCTGTTGTAATAGGCTTACCACCAGCAGATAATATATCTAACAAAGCGACTCTAGTTGTAAAATAAGCTACAGTTCCAGCTTCTACAAAGAATTCATCCTCTTCAAGTACACCAATCCCTGAAGCAATATCAATGCTAGTTAAAATATAATTATCGTCGCATTGAGCAGGCAATTCATTTTTATAAAGCCCAATATCAACTGGTAAAATGCCGTTAAACTTCTCTGACATTTTCAAATCTCCTCTCTAATAAAATAACAACTAAAGTTGCTATTGATATATTAAAGGTAGCACCTATTGTCAATACAGGAATCATAGCCATAAAAAATGGTACGCCTAAAAGTGGAATTAAAAAAGCATTAATTACTAGTCCATTCAAAATAATTCCAACTAACCCGGCAATCCAATGATTATATTTTTTCCAGAAATAACAATATACCGGTGCTATACCTGCCATTAAAATAGCTATTATTACGTGAATCGGACCTAATGGAAGTCCTGATCTAATAGCTGTTAATATATGGCCTAAACCTAAAACTAATGCACCTGAGCCACCACCTAATATTACTGAGGCTATAAAACCTGGAGCCGAGTCTAGAGCAACAGATCCTATAGGCCCTGGAAGCATCATATAAGATCCAATAGCCGAAAGTGCTATAAATAATGCTATCAATGTTAATTTGTTTACTGGAAGACTATTATTCAAAACCACACCTCCTCCTGCCAGCAATTTTTCACCTGCAGTCAGGGCTTCAAATAAAAAAACCTGACTATCTACATCTTCAGTAGTAGTCAGGGTATTATCAGCATAAATTTCTAGCTATCTTATACCATGACC
>CAYONR010000050.1:0-10156 GCA_964405365.1 uncultured Halanaerobiaceae bacterium | reverse complement strand
GATGAGAGAATAATTTTTTGGTATATCTTAACAATTTGGACCCGGGTTAACGCATCGGGTTAACGCATAATGAAGGTATTTTATATTTTAAATAGAATATTATAATAACAGATTAAATTGATATAAGTAAGTAATAAAATGATAATTTTAAGTTATTGAAAACTAAGGAGGTTAACTCTTTTGGGTAACTCAAGAAAACTTTCGAGGGAAATATTACAGATAAAATCACATTTAGATACACTAAAGCCAGCGGAAAGAAAAGTAGCTGATTATGTAATTGAGAATGCAGATGAGGTAGTCTATTCATCGATTACTAATCTGGCAAAGGAGATCGGAGTCTCAGAAGCTACAATAGTTAAGTTCTGTCAGCGAGTCGGTTATTCTGGTTACCAGGAATTAAAAATAATGCTGGCCAGATCAGATCGAGGACCAGATGATCAGGGGATGATTTATGGGGCAATTGAACCAGGAGATTCAGTCGGTGAATTAAAAAATAAGCTATTTCAAATTTATGATGAGTCTTTAGAAAGTACCAATAAGTTAATAGAAACTGATTTATATGATGAGGTTGTAGATAAGATTTTATCGGCTAGAAGGCTTTATTTCTTTGGCTATGGGGCTTCAGGAATAGTGGCAAGAGATGCAGAATTAAAATTTGTTAGAATAGGCCTGCCGGCTATTGCCATGACAGATAGTCACAATCAGAAAACAGTAGCTTCATTGCTGCAGCCAGATGATCTGGTTGTTGCTATATCAGACTCTGGTAGAACAAGAGAGCTAATAGAGGTTCTTGATATTCTCGAAGAGATTGACTGTCAGCGGGTTGCAATTACCTCCCAGGTCGGTTCTCCTGTCAGCAAAAGATCAGAGATTACTTTATTGACTTCATCGAGAGAGACTCCGTATAGAGGAAGTGCAATAGCTTCAAGGATTGCCCAGCTTGCTGTGATTGATATTTTATTTCTGGCCACAGCCCTGGCAAATCATGATGAAACTACTGCTGCCTTGCAAAGGACCAGAGAAGCAATGCAAATTAGTAAAGAAAGATAAGACTGGAGGATCTAACACAAAATGATAATAAAAGAACTAAAAAAATTTGAAGATTTAGATGCAGGAATTAAACTCTGGAACGAGAATTATACTAAATACAGTCTTAATAGCGATTTATACCGCCAGGACGGGTTTTACAGGGGGCCAAATGTGAATTTTGGCGGCAAATCAGGAGAAGCATATGCTGGATTAGGACCTTTAGGACTTGCTGAAGGCTGCCGTGGCAAAGGTTTAAGTACTCCATTTTTACAGCAAATATTAAAGAGATTATATAATGCTGGTTATCGAGAAATTACAATCGACTGGACTACTTTAGTAGAGTATTATAAAAGATTTGGTTATGAAGTTGTTCATAAATATATTCCTCTCCAGAAGGAGTTGAATTAAAATGAGAAATTACTTTAAAAAATCAATTTCGCAGAAAGGAACGGCTTCTAAAATTTCAGGTACTAAAAAAGCTAGAAATTATAATTTAAGACTTGATAAATCTGCTTGCACCCATATTAATCAATTTATGGAGGAGGCGGTAGAGTCAAAAGTCTTTCCTGGTGCTGTTTTAGGTATTGCCCAGGGTGATAAATTGATTTATAGTCAGGCATTCGGCAAGAAATCATATGAAGATGATTCTGAAGTTAAAATAGGTACAGTTTATGATCTGGCTTCACTGACAAAGGTCTTGATAACCACTACCGGGATTATGCAGTTAACTGAAACAGGTCAGTTAAATTTACATGATTATCTACAAGATTTTTTCCCTGAAGTTAGGGAAGAGCTTGAGGATATAAGAATAACTCAGTTAATGACTCATACTTCAGGATTACCGGCAATTGTGCAATTATGGGAGGAACCAGGAGACAGAGATGAAGTTCTTGAATATCTTTTGAATTTAGAGCCAGAGGCAGAGCCTGGACAGCAAATAGTCTATAGTGATCCTAATTTCTTGCTTCTCGGCTTTTTAATAGAGAAAGTTTCTGGTTTAAAGCTTGATGAATATGCTAGGAAGAATATAATTGTACCTGCCGGTCTTAAAAAGACTAATTTTAATCCTTTGGATAATATTCAAGATCTGGCCAGGGAAGATATTGCCCCGACAGAATACTGTAACTGGCGAGATGAACAGATTCATGGAGAGGTCCATGACGAGAATTGTGCTTTCCTGGGAGGTTATAGTGGCCAGGCTGGTCTATTTTCAAATATAAAAGATTTAGTTAAGCTGGTAGCTATGATATTTAACCAGGATGAGAAAGAAATTAATCTTTTATCGCCGGCTAGTAGTAGAATTCTTGCCCGGACTTATACCAGGAAAAATGGCGAGAGGCGAGGGCTGGGCTGGGATAAAGGCGGTAATATCAGGTCATCCTCTGGGGTATACTTTGGCAGCAAGGCTTCAGGCCATACCGGTTTTACAGGGACGTCGATCTGGACATTGCCAGAGAGCGGTCTGAATGTAATCTTGCTGTCAAATAGAGTTAATGGAGGCAGAGAGAATCAAAAGATTATTAAGTTTCGGCCTAGATTGCATAATTTGATTTATAGTCTTTTAAGTCAGGATAATCATAATACTGAACCAATTGGCTTTCAGATAGCCAGGGATAATGAAAATAATGATTTTCCATCAGGATTAAAGGAGAGGTAAGATGCTAAAGATTGCTGGAGTGATGTCAGGGACATCCCTGGATGGGATTGATGTGGCAATAGTTGAAACAGATAGGTCAGAGAGTTCTCAAATAGAAATCTTAAGTTATTTTCAGAGAGAATATCCAGAAGGTTTAAAAGAACGACTTGATAAGTTGGTTAATAACCGGCATTTAGATCCTGCAAAGGTTTTAGAAGAGGTGGCTAGCCTGAACCTGGAACTTGGAGAGCAGTATGCAGATGCTATTAAAATAGCCAGTTCTAGAGCTGGACTTCAGCTATCAGAGCTTGATTTGGTCGGCTGTCATGGTCAGACTGTCTTTCATAAACCTGGGGGTGGCGATACAGTAAGCCTTCAGCTCGGTTCTGGTTCAATCATAGCTGAGCGGACTGGCGTTGATACAATAACTAATTTCAGGCTTAAGGATATAGCTGCTGGTGGCGAGGGGGCTCCCCTTGTGCCTCTGATTGACTATCTCTTGTATAGGAGCAGTTCTAAGCATCGTTTTCTAGTAAATATTGGTGGCATCGCCAATTACACCTGGTTGCCGGCTGATTGCAGCCGTCAGGAGGTTAGAGGCAGTGATACCGGGCCTGGCAATATGATGATAGATGCCGCTGTTCAGATACTAACTGATGGCGAGATGAATTATGATAAAGATGGAATAATGGCCGGTCAGGGAGAGTTAGACAGGATTTTATATGATAGACTTTTCCAGCATGAATTTTTTGATAGATCATATCCTCGTTCAACTGGGCGCTATGATTTTGGCAGACAATATACTGAAAAAATCATAAAAGAGGCTTCTACAAGAGGAATTAGTGATATAGATATAATCAGAACATTAACAGAGTTTACGGCCAGTTCTCTAGTCGAAAGTTTTCAGGAGGAACTTGCCCAGGAAGACATGGATACTTTGAAAAAGTCAGATTGTCTTGAGGTTATAATTAGCGGTGGCGGCAGCCATAATCAGAGTCTGCTTGATTTTATTGAAAGAGAAATCTCTGAAAGATTTCATAATTACCGGAGTAAGTTGATTTCTCTGGCAGATAAAGATTATGAGCAATATAAGATTCCGGCGATAGTTGCCGATCAGAAAGAAGCTGTAGCCTTTGCACTTTTAGCCCGAGAATCTATGATGAGACGACCAGGAAATCTGCCTTCAGTCACTGGTGCAGAACATCCTGTTATTGCAGGTGATTTAACACCTGGGGAGAAAGTTGAGTTTTAATAGTTGCTTTTTATCATCTAGATATATGATATAATTAATATAACCTTAGATAAAAAATTGATTAAAGATATAAAAGGAGAGATATAATGGAAGGAAATCAGGGAACTGCTGCTTCTCCTGGGATTGCGATTGGTCAGGCTCTAATCCAGGAAAGACATGAATTTCAGTTTGTTCAAAAAGATATAGAAGAGGCAGAATCTGAACTGGAGATTAAAAGATTTTATCAGGCAATTGCTGAAGGCAAAGAGGATGTAAAGGATTTAAGGCAGAAAGTTAAGAAAGAAGTCGGAGCCCAGGAATCAGAGATCTTTACAGCTCATATTCAGATAATGAATGATCCAGAGTTTCATGACCTGGTTGAGAGCATAATTAGAGAAGAGCAGGTAACTGCTGAAGTTGCTGTTCAAAGAGTTATCAGAAATTATGCTGCCCAATTTGCAGAAATGGATGAAAATTATATTGATGCTAGAGAAGCTGATATTAAAGATATTGGGGACCGGATACTGAGATTACTTCAGGGAATGGATCTTGATCAGAGCTTAATTGAAGATGAGGTTATCCTGGTATCCTATGAATTGACCCCATCAGAGATTGCCAGATTAGATACTACCCGTGTTATGGGGATTGTTCTGGCTGAAGGCTCAAGGACTTCTCATACAGCGATTCTGGCCAGGTCTCTTGAGATACCAACAGTCGTTGGCCTTGGTGCTGAGGTTATCAGTAAGATAGACCAGGGCGATGAATTAATTGTTGATGGTGACGATGGTCTGGTCTTTATCTCCCCGGATGAAAAGACTTTTTCTAATTATAGAAGAAGGTCTCAGGAACTTGAAGTCAGAGAGAAAGAGTTAGAGAAATATAAAGATATGAAGTTAGAGAGAAAAGATGGCAGCAGAGTTTATGTAAATGCCAATATAGGTGGTACAGTTGATCTCGGGCCTATGCTGGCTAGAGGAGCTGATGGTATTGGTCTCTTCCGGACTGAGTTTCTCTTTTTAGATAGAGATAGTCTGCCTGATGAGGAAGAGCAGTTTCAGATTTATAAGGAAGTAGTTGAGAAGGTAGGAGACCGGCCGGTTGTAATTCGGACTGTAGATATTGGCTCAGATAAAAAGCCTGAATATCTTGATTTTCCTGAAGAGATTAACCCGGCGATGGGGTATCGGGGGATAAGAATTTCTCTTAATAATAAAGATTTCTTTAAGACCCAGCTCAGGGCTATTTTAAGGGCTTCTAAATTTGGTGATGTTAAGGTTATGTATCCTATGATATCAGGCATTGAAGAGGTTAGGAATGCCAACAGTGTTCTCCGCCAGTCCAGGCTTGAATTACTGGAGGAAGATATTGAGATTGGAAATCTAGAAGTTGGAATTATGATCGAGGTGCCTTCGGCTGTTGCAATGGTCAGGGAACTTGCTGAAGAGGTAGATTTTCTGAGTATTGGCACTAATGACCTGGTACAGTATACACTGGCTGTCGATAGGACCAATGAAAAGATTAAGGATCAGTTTACTCCTTATCATCCGGCGATTTTAAGGATGATTACCAGGGTTGCTGCAGCTGGCAGGGAGTTTAATATCCCGGTTGCTATGTGTGGTGAGGCTGCCGGAGATAAGTTGTTGATTCCATTCTGGATTGGGATTGGTATAGATCATTTGAGTATGAGTCCAGTTTCTATTCTTCCGGCCAGAGAGACGATAAAAAAATGGCTGAATAGAGATAAATCAGAATTAATTCAGCAAGTTTTACAGATGTCAACAGTAGCGGAAATTCAATACTATCTGTCAAGGAGGGAATAATTATGTATATGAAATTATTAGAAGAACGGAGAAGTATTCGTAAATATAAGAATCAGGAGATTGAAGGTGAAAAGGTTCAGTCTCTGCTCCAGGCAGCTTTACTTTCTCCGACATCCCGGGGAAGTCAGCCCTGGCAGTTTGTCCAGATAGATGATAAAGATCTGCTCCAGGAGTTGGCTGAATCTAAAGCCGGTGGCTCATCATTTTTGGCCGGTGCAAGTCTGGCTATCGTGATAGCAGCAGACCCTGAGATAAGTGATGTCTGGGTCGAAGACTGTTCAATTGCGGCTACTAATATTCAGATGGAAGCTGTAGATTTAGATCTCGGTTCCTGCTGGATACAGATTAGAAATAGGCAGCGGCAGGATGGCAGTGATTCTGAAGAGTATGTGAAAGAAGTATTGAATCTACCAAATAAATTAAGAGTCGATTCTATTATAGCTCTAGGTTATCCTGATGAAGATAAAGGACAGCATGATCTTGATGATTTGCCATATGATAAAGTCCATTACAATCGATATGGACATGAGGTTCCTGAATAAATTTTATAGATAAATGCCATAGATAGTTGCCAGTTCTCAAAAGGTTTTAGCCTCTGCAGATAATATTGCAGGGGCTTTTATAATACCCTGGGTGTATAATTATACGAATAGCGGAGTATAAAAAACTTTGTGAAATATGTAAAGAGATAGGACTTGCTAAATTACTAAATATTAGTATATAATCAAAGTACAAAGATTAATAATGCTAATATTTTGATAAGATAAATTACAGGGGGAAATAAATCTATGGATTCAGAGTTCCGTTTGGAGAAGGATTCATTAGGAGAAGTTGAGGTCCCAGGGGAAGCTTATTATGGCGCCCAGACAGAACGTTCGAGAAATAATTTTCCCATTGGTAGTGAGAAAATTCCTAAAGAAGTTATTAAGGCCTATGGAAAAATTAAACTGGCTGCAGCTAGTGCTAATCACCAATTCGGGAAACTTTCAGAGAATAAATTAGACCTGATAGAAGAAGTAGCCAAAGAAATTATTGCTGGTGAATTAGATGACCATTTTCCTTTAGTTGTCTGGCAGACCGGTTCTGGTACTCAGACTAACATGAATGTCAATGAAGTTATCAGTAATCGGGCTTCAGAGATTGCTGGATATGAACCAGGCTCCCATAAACCGCTCCATCCTAATGATGATGTTAATATGTCTCAATCATCAAATGATACCTTTCCAACAGCAATGTCAGTAGCCGCTACTCTGGCTATTGAAAAAAAGTTAAAACCGGCTTTGAATAAATTTCATGATACTTTAGAAGCAAAATCTCAGGAATTTGCTGATCAGATTAAGACAGGAAGAACCCATCTGATGGATGCAACTCCAGTCAGTCTTGGCCAGGAATTTTCGGGCTATACCAGTCAGATAAAGCATGGGATTGGCCATCTTGATGATAGTCTTGACCATCTGAAAGAATTGGCAATTGGAGGTACAGCAGTAGGTACCGGCTTAAATACACCAGAAGGTTTTGATGAAATCGTTGTTTCTTATCTTAATGAATTGACAGGGGTTAATTTTAAACCGGCTCCAAATAAATTTGAAGCTATAGCTGCCCATGACAGCATTGTTAACTGTAGCGGCGCACTTAAAACAATTGCAACCAGTCTTATTAAAATTGCTAACGATATCCGTTGGCTTGCATCTGGTCCCCGTTGTGGTCTGGCTGAGATAGAGATTCCAGTCAATGAACCAGGTAGTTCAATAATGCCAGGCAAAGTAAATCCCACTCAGGCTGAGGCTTTACTCCAGGTTTCTTATCAGGTTCTTGGCAATGATACGGTAATTAATCTGGCAGGTTCCAGCGGGAATTTTGAGCTTAATGTCGCTAAACCAGTTATGATCTATAATTTATTACAGAGCATTAATCTATTGGCCGATGTCCTGGAATCATTCGAAAAGAGATGTCTTCAGGGGATTAAACCGATGCCAGAAAAGTTAGAAGAATACTTAAACCGTTCATTGATGTTGGTGACAGCATTAACTCCATTAATTGGTTATGAAAAAGCTGCTGAGATTGCTAATAAAGCTCACAGGGAAGGCAAAACTTTGAAGGAAGTGGCTGTTGGGGATGGTTATCTGACTGAGAATGAATTCAAGGAAAACATTGACCCTGCTAGTATGATATAGTCTAGTTTTAAGTCTATTAAATCGATACCATAATAGTAAGGAGTTGATTATAATGCCTACCTGGTTTAGATGTCCTGAATGTGGAGCAGAATATTATACAGCAGCAACAATAGACTCCAGGGATGAAGAATCATGTGCAGAATGCAAAGGAATTTTAGAACTTTATTACTCAAAAGATGATTTTGAAAAGCATCGTTATCAAACAAGTGCAGGTAATAAAGTTGATTAATATTTTAAATGCCCCCCCTTATTTTTAAGGGGGGGTTTATTTATGAAAAAAAAGTTTAAATATAGATAAAATTGTTAACCAGTAACTATTATTGCTTATAAATTTAGATTATAATTAGAGAATAATTTAAGTAAATAGGAGGAAAACAAAATGAAAAAAATTGAAAGTTTGAAAAAAATAGGTCAGGTAATATTAATTTTTTCTTTAATTCTATTTCTCTTTAGTCCGGTTTTAAATTTAAATGTAGAGGCTCATTCACATCAGATGGATATTGTTGAGACAGCACAAGATGCAGGTAGTTTCAAAACACTTCTTGCGGCTGCAGAGGAAGCAGGATTAGTTGATGCTTTAAAAGGAGAAGGTCCTTTAACTGTTTTTGCACCTAATGATGATGCTTTTAATCAATTATTAGAAGAGACTGGCTTGACAGCTGAAGAACTTCTAGCTGATCCAAGATTAGGCAATATTCTTAAGTTTCATGTTGTACCAGGTAAAGTAATGTCAACAGACCTTGCAGATGGCATGTCTGCAGAGACACTTTTAAGCCCACAGGAGATTAATATATCAATTAATGATGGAGTATTCTTAAATGATGATATTCAAGTTATAGCACCAGATATTGAAGCTAGTAATGGAGTAATTCATGTTATAGATGGAGTGCTATGGCCTGCAGATATCGTTGAAACAGCAGTAGCTGGTGGTTTTAATACTTTAGTTACAGCAGTAGATAGAGCAGGTTTAGTGGAAGCATTAAAAGGACCAGGTCTCTTTACGGTTTTTGCTCCAATTGATGAAGCTTTTGAAGCTTTACCTTCAGGAGTATTAGAAGAACTTTTAGATAATCCAGAAGATTTAGCTGATGTCTTACTCTTCCATGTAATCTCAGGTCAAGTTATGGCAGAGACTGTTTTAAATTTCGATGGCCAGGAAGTAGAAACACTTCTAGGAGAGACAATCGAGATATCAGTTGATCATGGAGAAGCATTTCTAGGTCAATCCAAAGTGACGAGAACTGATATCCAGACACTAAATGGTGTTATTCATGTAATTGACCTAGTTCTTGTTCCTTAGGTAATTTGTCTAATTAAAATTATAATATTTGATAGCCATTAAATCCAGCTGAGAAAGTTCAGCTGGATTTTTTATGGGCTAAATAAAATATATTATACTTTCAAATGGTTAAAAGGGAGGAGAATCTGCTGCTTTACTGAATAAGTATAATATAAGAAATAAATAAAGCTACAGGAGGCAGATAAAATGAAATTAGATAAATTTAATTATCTTGATAATCCTTATAAATCACAGAGGATGACAGTCTTTGGTAAAAATGGCATGGTGGCAACCTCTCAACCACTGGCAGCCCAGGCTGGTTTATCAGTTCTTAGGCGAGGGGGAAATGCAGTTGATGCAGCGGTTGCAACAGCTGCAGCCCTAACAGTTTTAGAACCGACATCTAATGGAATCGGTTCTGATGCCTTTGCCATAGTCTGGGTAAATGGAGAGCTTCATGGCCTCAATAGCAGCGGCCAGGCTCCAGCAGGTATTTCCAGAGAGAAGGTTAAAGAACTTGGCCATGATGAGATGCCCAAATATGGTCTTACACCGGTAACAGTTCCTGGCGCTCCCTCAGCATGGGCTTCATTAAGTTATCGCTTTGGGAAATTGCCGTTAATTGAAGTTTTCAGTGAAGCTATCCGTTATGCAGAGAATGGTTTTCCAGTTTCTCCAGTAACAGCTGCAGCCTGGCAGCGGGCAGCTAAAGTATATAAAAAGAAACTTGATGGCAAAGAATTTGAGAACTGGTTTAAAACATTTACTGATAAAAATGGTAATGCCCCTCAGGCTGGAGAAATATGGCATTCTTATGACCATGCTGCCACCCTGAAATCAATAGCCCATACCGGTGCAGAAAGCTTTTACAATGGAGAAGTTGCAGAGAAGATTGATGAATTTTCCCAAAAGCATGGTGGATTTATACGAGGCGATGACATGGCCAGCTTTAAACCAGAATGGGTGGAGCCACTTTCTGTTAATTAT
>CAYONR010000049.1:7758-10192 GCA_964405365.1 uncultured Halanaerobiaceae bacterium | reverse complement strand
TTGAATCTGATGAAGTAACTGAAGAGCGGATCGGTTCTTATATGACTGCCAGTCCGGTAACGATCCAGGCTGATGCTGTTTATGATGCCCATCCTAATATTGATCTTGGCGGTTCTGTTGGTTTCCATCAGGCCCCGAGAAACAGCTTTAGTATGGCTTTTGCCAGTAAGTTTACCTATCCTGAATTTATGCCTGTGACCCTGGGTATTCATTATGATACCTTTAAAAGGAATATTTCACTGCCATTTAGTATTGGATTTAGAACTGAACGCTGGGATATTATGAATTTATATGTTTCTGATTTGAGAATGATTCCAGCTCATGGCCGGGGTTTGATTGTTGGTATTAGTTCTGGGTTTAGATTTTAGAATTAGCTTAATAATTTGAAGGATTAACTCCCTTAGAGTATAAATCTCTTTGGGAGTTAGTTTTTTAATTTCAATTTATGTATAATAAAGGAGAGGAAAACAATTCAAAGATTAAGTAATATAAAGCATAAAAGTGTATTTATAATATTATTTTTATTGTTTTCTATAATTATTTTATCTGGGAATAGCTTATTTGCGAAGGATTTGAGCGATTTAAACAGGAGTCAATATTTTGGCAATTATTCTGATATTACTATTGAGGCTGGGAAATCATTGATACCCAATGATTCTATTGAGTTAGAGAGAAATCTGATTTTAGCAAGTTTATTCGCATTTAGCTTTTTGTTTGATCAAGGAGTTAGAGATTTTGTTCAGGATAACTTATATTTTGGAGATAATATTTTGAGTAAAACATTATATAATTTAGGGGATCCAGATTATATTTTGCCTGGATATCTATTGGCAGGTGGTTATTCTTACCTGGCTAAAAATAGATATCTTAAGGATAGTTTATTTTTGTCGTTTCAATCATTATTTGTTACTCAGTTTTATACTGAATTATTTAAAACTACAGTAGGAAGAACCAGGCCACGAAATAGCATTGATAATCCCTTTGAACGCGGAGAAGGGGGCAAATCATTTTTCTCAGGGCAAGCTTCTGGATCATGGGCTGTCATGACTGTTTTTGCTGAGAGATATCCTGATTATAGTTTGCCTTTTTATGGTTTGGCAGCTGGTGTGGCAGGTTCAAGAATCTATGAAGATGCTCACTGGTTTTCAGATGTTTTAGTTGGTTCATTTGTTGGTTATGGAATTGGCAAATTGACTATAAACTTGAATAGAGGTTTGGATGCTTATTTTTTGGTTACTCCTCTTATAGAAGAAAATCTAGCAGGATTGAGTATGGAATTCAGTTTTTGATTTATAAGTTAGGTAGAAAAGCAGAGCAAATAAAAGTAAAAGATCTCTAAACAATGTTTAAAGAGGATAATTGTGGCTCAGGTAGTTAAAGTCTCTTTAATATGTTACGATAATAACAGTAGAAAGTAAAGGAATTAATAGAGATGAGATGAGGATTTTGAGGGGGAATACCAATTGACAGAGCAACAGAATCTATTAGATAGTTTTTATAGGACGATCATTGATAGTGTTTATGATATGATATTTCTCCATGATTTAGAGGGGAATATAATAGATGTGAATGAGAAAGTTTTAAATAGTGTTGGTTATACCAGGGAAGAGTTGCTTGATTTAAAGGTTTTTGATTTGCATCCTGATAGTGACGAACCAAGATATAATCAACAGAATATTTTTCAGGCCTGGGAAGAATGCGGGCTTGGAGAATCAGTAGAGTTTGAGGTGGTTCATGTAAGTAAAGATGGAACTGAAACTCCTGTGGAAATTAATGCAGGTAAAGTGGCTGAAAATGGCCAGGAATATATGATCGCCTTTGTCAGGGATGTTTCTCAGAAAAAGGCTAAAGATGCGAAAATTGAATATTTGATTTATCATGATGTACTTACTGATATTTATAATCGTAGATATTTAGAGGAAAAGCTTGAAGAGATAGATGACTCGATGTTGCCTTTAAGTATTATTATGGGCGATTTAAATGGATTGAAGATAATTAATAATAGTCATGGCCATACTACTGGTGATAAGGTTTTAAAGAAGGCAGCTAAAATTATTCTGGAAGTTGTACCTGATGAGGCGACTGTGGCCAGGTTTGGCGGCGATGAATTTGTGATATTATTGCCTGAAATCGATAATGTTGAAGGCCATGAAGTTCTTGATGAAATCAAGGACAGGTGTCGAGAGACTGAAGCCGATGATTTTCCTGTTTCAATTGGGATGGGAATGGCTACAAAAACAGATTTGAACCAGGATATTCGCCAGGTCTTTGAGAAGGCTGATCGTGAGATGAATCAGAATAAGTTGCTTGAGACCAGGAGTGCCAATAACAAGATTGTTAGAGGTTTGCTAGGAGCTTTACAGGCCAAGAGTGATGAGACTGGCTGAGACCTTTTATAATTTGATGAAATAGAGTATAATCTTTTGATGATATT
>CAYONR010000049.1:0-7658 GCA_964405365.1 uncultured Halanaerobiaceae bacterium | reverse complement strand
CTGGCTGAGACCTTTTATAATTTGATGAAATAGAGTATAATCTTTTGATGATATTTATTGCTCAGATATTTCTATAAAAATTTTAATTACGTTTTTTCTGGCATTTTCAATATGGCAGCGGACGATCTCTTCTGCCAGGCTAATATCATTCTTTTCTAAAGCATTGAAAAGTTCTTGATGTTCTTTGAAGGCTTCATCCATTCGGCCTGGACGGCTGAAGCTCTGAGATCTAAACCTGGTTATTTGTTCAAAGAGGGTATCCAGCACTTTCTGGAGCCAGCGGTTGTCGGCTGCTTCATAAATTATCTGGTGGAAAGCTATATCTACTTCCACACATTTTTCTAGATTTCTTTGGCTGGTGGCAGTGTCTAATTCCAGGAGATGATTTTTGAGCTGGGTCACCTGCTGACCAGAAAGGTTGGCTGCTGCTAGCCTAACTGCCAGGGCTTCAAGTTCGGATCTTACCTCGAAGATATCATCAATTTCTTTCTTCGACTCTATTCCTGCTACAAAGATTCCTTTCTGCGGATATATTTCTATGAGTTCTTCTAATTCCAGCATTCTAATTGCTTCCCTGACCGGGGTTCTACTTACATTTAATTCTTCTGCTATTTTAACTTCAATTATCTTTTCTCCAGGATCTAATTTACCAGTTAGAATTGCTTCTCTTAATACTTCATAAACCTGAACTCTAAGTGGTTTATAGCTATAATTATTCAATGATGGCAAGTTATATTTTGACATTGTGAACACCTCCATAATTTAGTGTAATAATATATTACATTATAATATTATATCTGTAGTTTGTAAAATTTAAATCCATGTATACAGGTATTTAAAAAGAGAATCGATTTACTTTAACTCTTTAATTGCTTATAATTTTAGTAATCTTGAATTATAATATCTAAGAGAACAGTAATCAATTGAGTAATGAGGAGTTGAGTAAGTTGATAAAGGAATTTAAGAAAATTGAAAAAGAGATAAAGCAGGATAAAATTTATTCTGGTTGTGCGATTGCAGCAATTATGGATAAGAGTAGAACAAGATTTAGTTCTAATGAGATAGTTAGATCAATCGCCAGGATGAAACCAAGGTCCAATGGTTTAGGCGGTGGGTTTGCAGGTTATGGTATTTACCCTGAGCATAAAGCTGATTATGCTTTACATATATTTGCTGATAATAAACAGGCAGAACGGGATGTAAGAGGTTACCTAAATAAATTCTTTGAAATTATTGAAGAGAGGCCGTTTGATTATAATAAGAAGATTTCCTTAGATAATGAGCCTGAGTTGCTGAGGTTTTTTGTGCAACCAGTTGCTAGTGAGTTTAATAGAGCAAGAATTTCTGAAGCTGATTATATCTTTAAAAGGATAATGGAGATAAATAGTCAGCTTGATGGAGTTTATATTGTTTCTTCTGGTAAAGATATGGGGATCTTTAAAGGTCTGGGGTATCCTGAAGAGGTTGCAGAGTTTTATAGGCTTGATCAATATTCAGGGTATCTCTGGACTGCCCATGGTCGGTTTCCAACCAATACTTCTGGCTGGTGGGCCGGAGCTCATCCCTTTGGGCTTTTAGGTCGGTCAGTAGTTCATAATGGTGAGATTTCATCTTATGGTACAAATAGCAGGTATGTAGAAATTTTTGATTATAAATGTAGTATGGCTACTGACACTGAAGTTATTGCTTATCTTTTGGATTTATTAATCAGGAGGCAGGGGATTTCAGAGAAACTGGCCTGCCTGGCTCTGGCAGCTCCATTATGGGATAAGATTGCCAGGTTTGATAGTTCTCAAAGAGAACTTATAAAAAAGTTGAGGATTATTTATTCAGATGTCTTATTAAATGGACCATTTTCTATTATTATTGCGGATTATGATGGCTTAATTGTTTTAAATGACAGGATAAAGTTGCGGCCGATGGTCGTTGCTGAAGCAGGTAATAGGTTTTATGCTGCCAGTGAGGAGTCAGCAATCAGGGCCGTTGAACCTAATCCTGAAAAAATTGAATTTCCTAAAGGTGGAATGCCTTTAATTCAAAAGGCTAGAGGCGGTGAACTGGCATGGCAGCAGGCTTATTAAACTCGAAATATAAGGTTTATATAGATGGAGATAGGTGTATTGATTGTGGAATCTGTCAAAAAGAATGTCCCTATGGTGTTTATGAATATAAAGATGGTTTTTTAAAGGTTAATGCGGAAGAAAATTGCGTTAACTGTCAGCGCTGTGTTAGTTGCTGTCCTAAATCTGCAATTACAATTCATGAGAATAAGAATAAGATGGTTCAAAATAGTCACTGGTCAGAAAATCATGTTAATTATATTAAGCGCCAGGCCAGCGGGGGAGGTATCTTGCTTTCCGGTATGGGGAATCCTGAACCAGGCAAGATTTATTGGGATCACTTAAATTTGAATGCCAGTCAGGTGACTAATCCGGCGATTGATCCTTTAAGAGAACCAATGGAACTAAAGACTTTTCTTGGCAGGAAGCCAGATAGTCTGGAATTTGATGAGAATGGCAAGGCCAGGGAGTTACCACCACAGATTGAGCTGGAGACCCCAATTCTTTTTGCAGCGATGTCTTTTGGTTCTATTAGCCTCAATGCCTGCAAGGCACTGGCTGGAGCAGCCAGTGATTTTGGGATTATGTACAATACTGGTGAAGGTGGACTTCATAAAGATCTCTATCAGTATGGTGAGAATACGATTGTGCAGGTGGCTTCAGGTAGATTTGGTGTTCATAAAGATTATCTTGAGGCTGGAAAGGCAATTGAGATTAAAATTGGCCAGGGAGCTAAACCAGGAATTGGCGGTCATCTTCCTGGTGAGAAAGTGAGCCAGGATATTTCAGAGACCAGGATGATTCCTGAAGGAACTGATGCTTTATCGCCTGCTCCCCACCATGATATTTATTCTATTGAAGATTTAAAGCAGTTGATTTATGCTTTAAAGGAGACAACTGCTTATAAGAAACCAATAATTGTAAAAGTATCAGCGGTCCATAATGTGGCAGCTATTGCTGTTGGAGCGGCAACTGCCGGTGCTGACATCATAGCCATTGATGGCTGGCGCGGAGGAACCGGGGCTGCTCCAACTATGATCCGGAACAATGTTGGTATACCAATTGAATTAGCTCTGGCTACAGTTGATGACAGGCTCAGGGAGGCAGGTCTCAGACAGAGTGTATCGGTCATTGCTTCTGGTTCAATCAGAACAAGTGCTGATCTGGTTAAAGCGATTGCTCTCGGGGCAGATGCCTGTTATATTGGGACTGCTGCTCTGATTGCCCTGGGTTGCAGCCTCTGTAGAAACTGTTATTCAGGTAACTGCAGTTGGGGAATAGCTACTCAAAAGTCCGAGCTGTATGATAGGCTTGATCCTGAGGTAGGTCAGAAGAGGCTGGTTAATCTGTTGAAAGGCTGGTCTTATGAGATCAAAGAAATGCTTGGAGGTATGGGCCTTAATTCACTGGATAGCTTAAGAGGTAATCGCTTGATGCTTAGAGGAGTTGGCTTAACTTCCAGAGAACTTAAAATATTAGGTGTTAAACATGCAGGAGAAAGCTAAGATGGAGGATATTAATATGAAATTAATGGAGAATGCAATTATAAATAGCCAGAGGCTAAGTTTTCAGGAGTTAAATCAGATAATCAGGGATAATCTTGAAACTAATCGGAAATGCTTTAAATTAAAGGGGGTTAATGGTCAGCGCTATATCGGGAGTGGACTTGGTTCTGATGTTGAGATAGAGATTGATGGTTTACCTGGTAATGATCTGGCCGCTTTTGGAGATGGAGTGAAGATACATGTTAATGGTAACGTTCAGGACTGTGCTGGTAATACTATGAATGCTGGTGAGATAATTGTTAATGGCCATGCAGGTGATCTTCCAGGATATTCTCAGAGAGGCGGGAGCATTTATATTAAAAGTAATGCTGGCTATCGGGCCGGGATTCATATGAAAGGCTTTAAAGATAAGCAGCCGTTGCTTGTTATTGGAGGTAAAGCTGGAAATTTTCTAGGAGAATATATGGCTGGTGGCAGGATAATTGTTTTAGGTCTTGGGCTGGATGAAGCGGGGTCAGATTTAATTGGCGATCATCTTGCTCCAGGGATGCATGGTGGCCAGATATTTATTAGAGGTCAGGTAAGTTCTGAATATTTAGGGCCGGAGATAAGAATTGCTGAATTGAATCAGGCTGATACAGACTTCCTGGATAGTGCGGTTGAGAAGTTTAAAGAATATTTTAATTACAGCAGATTTGAGCTTGATTTGAATAGTTTTAGCAAGATTATTCCTAATTCGAATAGGCCATATGGAAACATGTATGTTTAAAAAATGATTTTGGGCAGATTACTCTGATTTTAAATGGCGTTTTCAGCTCAATTATAGTAATAATAAAAAGTCCTGGGAAATTTATCCCAGGATTTTTGTCAATTAAGCATATTTAATTAATTTAATAAAGCCTTAAGTAGTTATTAAGTTCCCACTGGTGAACTTCAGCCTTATATGTAAACCATTCGGTTTCTTTGGCCTTAACAAATTTTTCAAGAACATGGTCTCCTAATGCAGTTTTAATTACTTCATCTTCCAGCAGAAGATTGACTGCTTCCATGATATCTCCAGGGAGGCTTTTAATACCCTGTTTTTCCTTTTCTGCTCTGGTCATGCAATAGATATCTTCCCTAACTTCCTTTGGTGGCTCTATTTCATTTTTAATGCCATCAAGTCCAGCCTTTAACATTACTGCTGTAGCCAGATATGGATTTGCAGAAGGGTCTGGATTTCTTAATTCAAGCCTAGAACCTTCGCCTTTACTGTCAGGGATTCTTATTAATGCACTTCTATTTGAGCTTGACCAGGCAACATAAACAGGAGCTTCATAGCCTGGGACTAGCCGTTTGTATGAGTTAATTGTAGGATTGGTAATAGCAGTCAGCGCCCGGGCATGCTTAATTAATCCACCTATATAATAATAGGCCAACTGGCTTAAATTCAGATCGTCATCTGAATCATAGAATACATTATTGCCATTGCTAAAGAGTGACTGGTGGACATGCATTCCTGAACCGTTTTTCCCTGAAATAGGCTTTGGCATAAAAGTAGCATGAAGATCTTCCTGGCTGGCGATAGTTTTGGTTACAAATTTAAAAGTACAGATATTATCGGCAGTTTTTAGTGCATCCTCATATTTAAAGTCGATTTCATGCTGGCCAGGAGCAACTTCATGGTGAGAAGCTTCAATTTCAAAACCCATCTTTTCAAGGGCAAGAATAATATTTCTTCTGGTATCCTGGGCCTGGTCCATAGGAGAGAGATCGAAATAACCGCCATCATCATTAGGAATAGTTGTAGGATTGCCATCTTCATCATATTCAAAAAGAAAGAACTCCGGTTCTGGACCAACTTTCATGGTATAGCCCATCTCTTCAGCTTCTTTTAAAACATTCTTTAAAATATGTCTGGGATCGCCAACAAAGGGGCTACCATCAGGGCAGTAGACATCACAAATAAGCCTGGCTACTGCTCCATTTTCTTCTGGACGCCAGGGGAAGAGACTGAATGTATCCGGGTCAGGCCTTAAATACATATCTGATTCCTGGATTCTGGTAAAGCCATCAATTGAAGAACCATCGAACATTATCTCGCCATCTAAAGCGTCCTCTAACTGATCGATTGTAATTGCTACATTCTTAACTGTACCTAGAATATCAGTGAACTGGAGCCTAATAAATTTCACGCCTTCTCTGTCTGCTAACTCTAAAACATCTTCTTTTGTCATCTTGCTCATTTTAATTCCTCCTCGATATCTTATATGACTTATAATTATTATATTAATATGTTAAAGGATTGTGGTCAGAAAGTAAATAGATTTTAAAATTAGATACATGTATACAGGGATATTAAGATATATTATAAACATGCAGGAATTTTTTTATGTATAGAGAATAATATAATAAGACTATTAAAATTTGACATTTAAGATTATTTGATAAGTAAAAATATATTCTGATTGGAGTGGGATTTATGAGAAAATCAACTGTTTTTTTAATAGTATTGTCGTTAATTATACTTATACCAGGTGGAGAACTGAGGGCAGATGAATTTGGTCTTTTCGATGATTATCAGTTTATGGCAGGTCCTTTTTATACCAGGCCAGTAATGACTGAGTTCACAGATTTTTTCGAAGAGTTTTATGGAGCAATGGCTGATGAAAATCAGGCATTTGAAGATTTATTAGAAACATTTGAAGATGAAGATTTTGAAGATGCAGGTATTACTGGATATTCATTCAACCATAATACTGATTATCCTTCAGGTCCTATTGATTCTTTTGGGCTTTATTTAAACTTGATTAATACAACCGAGCTTGGTTATAGGGCATTATTGAATTATGATTTATTCAGACTGGATTTTGCTGCCAGCGGGAGTAATGCTCTATCATTGGAGCTTGATGGAGAAGAGCTTGCTGATTATAATGAGGCTGAACTTTTTTATGAATACGAATCAGAGATGGATATTCAAATGTTAATCCACTCTGTTGGAGCTGAATATCATTTCCCTTTCTTTGCTGAAGTAGGCGACCAGGTTCCTGATTTACTTAGGTTTTTTAATTTTAATGTTGGTGGTGCTTTTTACTGGGGCTTTGGCGAGATGGCTACCAGTGAATACAGGTTAGAAAGGCTAGTTGGTGAAGATAGCGACGGTGAAGCAGTCGATCAGAGCTATGAAATTTCAAGAAATCGCAATTATGATCTGACACTGGCCGGGAGCCCGGGTTATAAAGTTGGAGTCGGTTTTGATTATCCTGTTAACCAGGGGATGAAAGTTTCTGCAGGAGTAAATTATAGAGTTTTGGAGATGGATATCGAGGCATCTGGTAATGGCGATGATTTTCTTGGTAATATGACTGAAGATTTTAGTGGTTTAGAGATGAAGCTTGGAGTTTTTTATCAGTTCTAAAATGTTGCGGTTTAAATATATTTATTTTTTAGTACCAGTCCTGGGGGATTTAGGGCTGGATTTTTTTATGCAATATTAATATTTATTCGCATATAATGAAAAAAGTTAAATTTCTTGCAGGAGAAATAATTTATATAGAGAATATTATGTTATATATGATTTGTATGTATATCTTAAGATGATTGTTGTCATAATAGTAACTATGGCATATTTAATGATGCAATTTTGCGGTAAAATATTTAGAATATTCTTTAAAAACTTATTGAATTAGAAAAATAGTTCTAAAGGAGGTGGTTGAAGAAACAGGCTATGGGGATAAATTTATTGGTCGGGTCAGTTGTGGAAATATTGTGCAGGCATAATTACCTTAAATCTAATTAAAAAGGAGTGCACAATAATGATAAAAAAGAAAAAAGCTTTAATGATTGGCCTGTTGAGTTTATTTATTGTGTTTGGACTTGGCCTGACTGGAGTAGCAGAAGAGGTACCCTATGGCGGCTGGTTGGATAGAATCGTAGCGGAGGAGGAAGCATCGACAGCTGCTGGTGTTACTAAACTTGGAACCGGTGATCTCGGGGTTTATGCTGATACTATTACTGAAATAGATATTTATGAAATGATACTGGATAATCCAGAAATTATATATGCTGAATCTTTTGGTTCATATAATGAGCTTTCCTTTAATCCTTCTGGTCC